>ONSE01000219.1 GCA_900320415.1 uncultured Eubacteriales bacterium | reverse complement strand
CGACAGCCACCTGCCGCCGATAATGACGGTCTGCGGAAGTCTTTCCCCGCTGTTTTCCACCCTGAAGCAGCAGGTCACCCTCGTCACCGAATGCGCAGGAAGAACCGCTGCGCAGCAGGTTCCGTCCTCGTTCAGCGCGCAGCACAGCTTCTCACCGAACCACGCGCTGACATTGATTTCAAAGCTTCTTCCGCCGCTGTTCTCAAAAAATAACTCATACTCCGATAATCCGTTTTTCTCCCCGATGAAGCTGCCGTGCGCGGAAAGACAGCGGATTCCGCCGCTTTCGCAGCGTGTATCCGAGCAGCCGCATAAGCCACCAAACAGCAGGAATACCGATGCTAAAATTATGAATGCTGCCCGCTTCATCCTTTACCACCTCTCTCTGACGGGGCGCGCGCCGACGGTTCCCAATTCATAGATATAATCGCTGAGCACCTCACCGCCTCGGTAATAGAACACCACGCGGTACAGACCTGTCATGACCGTAACTCCCATTTCCGAAGGCGTGTAACTGCTGCGCATGACGCACACCGCGTCGGGCAAATCGGGAGACAGGCTTTGCAGCTGAGTGAGATGCTGCGCGGAACAGCCGTCCTCCGACGCTCCTCCCGCCATATCATTATTCTCATCGAGAATTTTGCAATACACTGCTTCCTCTTTCTGATGTCTCTCGCCGTCGACAAGGAAGGTGTGGGAAATCCTGCCGTAAAAGATTTGAGGCTCCGCCGGCTCTTTGGTTTCCGTCGGCCCTGTCGGGATCTCTTGACCCGAAATGCATACGGTAAGAGGAACCGTCTGCGGCTCCGTCAGCGTCACAGTCTGAGACGCTGTGCCCGGGACAACGCTTTTTCTCGCTGTTGTTTCCTGCAAGGCTTTTTCCGTCGGCTCTGCGGTCAGCTCCGAAACCCCGGCTTCTGTTTCATATGGAGATACGAAAGAGAAACCAGCTTCGGTCAAGTCCCGTGTCACAGGCTGAACGATTTCTTCCTTCCTCTCCGCAGCGTCCTCGCCGGTCCGCGGAACAGTCGTTTCAACAGATAAGGCTCTCGTCTGTTCCGGCTGCGTCACAGTCGGGAGGGATGCGTCATGTCGCCACACCGAGATCACAGATAAGCTGACCAGAAGGGCTGCCAGCGATGCCGCAAATCCCGCTGCAAAAAAGCGTGGAAAGAAGCGATTCCTTTCTTTTGGGCGCTGTTTGGGAATCCGCAGTGCCTTTTCTGTCCAGCTAGAGGGGATTTCAAGGTTTTTCAGTTCATCAAAGCGGAATTCACTCACTGCCGTCACCCCCATAGATTGATTTTAATATTTTTCTGCCCTGATAGAGCAGCGTCTTGACGCTGTTCTCGCGGATCCCGAGAATTTGCGCGATCTCCGCGACCTTATAATTCTCGCAGTAGTAAAGATACAGCGCGTCGCGGTACTTCTTCGGCGTTTTCATCAGTGCCCACGAGAGGTCACCCGAGGTCTCGCTGAACGTGACCGTCTGCCGTTCCGCCTCCTCCAGAGGAACCGTGCGGCGGTTCTGACGGATGTAGTTCCTGCATTCGTTGATGGCGACACGGATCAGCCACGCCTTGAGGTGCTCCTCGTCCCGAAACGTGGGTGCCTTGTCATAGAGCTTGAGGAACACATTCTGGAAGCAATCCTCCGCGTCTGCCCAGTTTTGCAGGCGCATGACGCAAACAGAACCGACCGTTTGGGTATACTTCCGCACAGCCTGTTCATAGGTCAGTCCCGCGAAAAGATGCTCCGCCATCAAATTCCTCCCCTCTGAAAATAACACACGCAGCAGCCGCATTCGGTTTTAAACATTTTAAAAATAATAAAGGATCAGCCCGGCTGACCCTTTATCTCTATCATTATGCTTTTTTCTTCTGCAGCTTTGTCTTGTCGTCCTTGCGGAACACAAGACGGAGAACGAACAGCACGCCGATCATCAGAGCGACGGAAACGCCGAGGCAAATCAGCGCATTCTGCACAAAGCCCGCGAGCAGGAAGCCGACAGCGGACACTGCCGCCACGGTCAGCGCGTACGGGAGCTGAGTGGAAACGTGGTTGATATGATTGCACTGCGCGCCCGCCGAGGACATGATCGTCGTGTCGGAGATCGGTGAGCAGTGGTCGCCGCATACCGCTCCCGCGAGGCAGGCGGAAATGCCGATAACCATGAGCGGAGAGTCGGGTGTGTTGACAAACAGGTAGGTGACGATCGGAATGAGAATACCGAAGGTGCCCCAGGAGGTGCCCGTCGCGAAGGACAGCAGGCAGGCGACGAGGAAGATAATCACGGGCAGGAAGTTCGCAAGGCTTGAGGCCGCGCCGCTCATAATATCGGCGACGAAGTACTTCGCGCCCATCAGCGAGGTCATGTTCTTGAGCGAGGTCGCGAAGGTCAGGATCAGAATCGAGGGAACCATCGCCAGGAAGCCCTTGGGAACGCTATCCATGGTGCTCTTGAAATCAACGACCTTGCGGATGTTGAGGTAAACCATCGTGAATACCAGCGCGATCAGCCCGCCCCAGGGGAGTCCGACGGTCGCGTCGGTATCGGCGAAAGCGTCGACAAAGGACTTGCCCTCGAAAATACCGCCGACGTAAATCAGCGAGAATACCGAAACACCGATCAGAACCAGAATCGGGAGAACAAGATCAACCACCTTGCCGTGGTCGCTGACCGCCTCTTCGTCGCCCTCAGGTCTGTCACCCGAGGTGAAGAGATCGTCCTTGTACATCGCGTTATACTCATGCATCGCCATGGAGCCGTAGTCAAAGCCCATCACGCAGATGCCGATGATGAAAATAAATGTCAGGAGCGAATAGAAGTTAAAGGGGATCGCCGACACAAAAAGCTTGAGTCCCTGTCCGTCCTCGGCGTAAGACGATACCGCGGCCGCCCATGAGGAAATCGGCGCGATCATGCAGACGGGAGCCGCCGTCGCGTCGATCAGATACGCGAGCTTGGAACGCGAGATCTTGTGTCTGTCGGTGATGGGTCGCATGACCGAACCGACGGTCAGGCAGTTGAAATAGTCGTCAATGAAAATCAGAACGCCCAGCGCAAAGGTCGCGAGCATCGCGCCCACACGGGTCTTGATGTGGCGAGCCGCCCATTTTCCGAACGCCGCCGAGCCGCCCGATTTGTTGATCAGCGCGACGATCACGCCCAGCTCAACCAGGAAAATAAAGATACCCGCGTTGTCCTTAACAGCGCTGATCAGGCCGTCGTTGATGATGGTGTCCATGCCTGTGAGGAAGTTGAAGTTGGTGTACATCAGGCCGCCAACCACAATTCCGATGAACAGTGAGGAATAAACCTCCTTGGTGATCAGCGCCAGTCCGATAGCGATGATCGGCGGGAGCAGCGCCCATGCCGTTCCGCGCACCATTCCCGCGCCCGCACAGGTCTCGCAATCCGCGCTGTCTATCAGTCCCGTACCGTGACAGTCCATGCACTTTACCTCTCCGAGCGAGCCGCCCGAAACGCCGACATAGACCAAAAGACCGACAATCAGGACTGCCGCAATGGCGAGGACAATTCTCTTCGTCTTTGTCATTACAATACCTCTCTCTTTTTTACTGTATTTTGCCGCGGTTCGACAGAACGCGACAATCGGATATCAGTATTCTACCAT
>ONSE01000221.1 GCA_900320415.1 uncultured Eubacteriales bacterium | reverse complement strand
TACGTCAGTATTCCTGCGGAGTTTTGACAACATTCTGCCATAAATCTTCCGCACTTCTGCACGACATTGAATTATTAGAGATTCCCTTAAAATAAAGGCGGAGTGAAAAATGTCTGAAAGCACACGGGTGGCGGTGATCGGGATCATTGTGGAAAATCCCGGCTTCGTCAGCGAAATCAACGAGATACTCCATTCCTATTCCGAATTTGTCATCGGAAGAATGGGAATACCATATAAAGAAAAAAACATCAGTATCATCAGCGTCGTCGTGGACGCGGAGCCTGATGTCATCAATCAGGTCTCGGGAAGGCTCGGCAGGGTGCCGGGCGTGACCGTCAAGACCGCCTATTCCAAGAAATAACCTATGAACAACATCGAAATCATCCGACAGCTCGAAACGGAGCAGACCGCTGACCGCGCCTCCCTCGTGCAGCTTCTTGACACCCTCACGCAGGACGAGGAGGAGCTGCTGCGGCAAAGGGCGCAGCAGACCGCGCAGGCGCGCTTCGGCAGCAAAATCTATATCAGAGGTCTGATCGAGATCTCGAGCTATTGCAAAAACGACTGCTTCTACTGCGGCATCCGCCGCTCCAACCGAAACGCGGTGCGCTACCGCCTGAGCGCGGAGCAGATTGTAAGCTCCTGCGACAGGGGCTACGCCCTCGGCTTCCGCACCTTCGTGCTGCAGGGCGGCGAGGATCCGTATTATACCGACGAGAGAATGTGCGCCGTCGTGCGGGAGATCAAGCGCAGATATCCCGACTGCGCCGTGACCCTCTCGCTCGGCGAACGCAGCGCGGAGAGCCTGCAAAGGCTTTGGGAGGCAGGCGCCGACCGCTACCTCCTGCGCCACGAGACCGCCGGCAAGGCGCATTACGAGCGTCTCCATCCCCCTGAGATGTCCTATGACAACCGCGTCGCGACCCTGCGCCTTCTCAAGAGGATCGGCTACCAGACGGGCGCGGGCTTCATGGTCGGCTCCCCGTACCAGACGGCGGAGAACCTCGCGGACGACCTGCTGTTCATCAAAGACCTGCGGCCGCAGATGTGCGGGATCGGGCCGTTCGTGCCCCACAGCGACACCTGCTTCCGCGATGTGCCGCACGGCAGCCTGCGCACGACGCTGATCCTGCTGTCCGTGCTGCGGCTGATGAACCCGAATATCCTGCTGCCTGCCACCACCGCTCTCGGCACGATCGACGCGCGCGGCAGGGAAAAGGGGATCCTGCACGGCGCGAACGTCGTCATGCCCAACCTCTCGCCGCAGGAGCACCGCAGGGATTATTCTCTCTACGACAACAAGATCTGCACGGGCGAGGAGGCCGCGGAGTGCCTGCAATGCCTGAAAATGCGGATGCGCTCCATCGGCTACGAAATCACCACCGACCGCGGCGATTATCACGAATAAATTTTTAAAACAAGGAGTACCTGACACTATGGCTATCTACGACCCGAAATCCCTCAAGGCGGAGGAGTTCATCAACGACGGTGAGATCCTCGACACCCTCCGCTACGCGGACGAAAACAAAAACAACACGGAGCTGATCGACAGCATCATCGAGAAGGCAAAGCTGCGCAAGGGCATCGACCACCGCGAGGCGAGCGTCCTCCTCGCCTGCGACGACCCCGAAAAGCTCAGGGAGATCTACGCCCTCGCCGAGCAGATCAAAAAGGACTTTTACGGCGAGAGAATCGTCATGTTCGCGCCGCTCTACCTCTCCAACTACTGCGTCAACGGCTGCGTTTACTGCCCCTATCACGCCAAGAACAAGCATATCTGCCGCAAGAAGCTCACCCGGGAGGAGGTCAAAAACGAGGTCATCGCCCTGCAGGATATGGGTCACAAGCGCCTCGCGATCGAGGCGGGCGAGGATCCCGTCCACAACCCCATTGAATACATTCTGGAGTGCATCGACACCATCTACTCCATCAAGCACAAGAACGGCGCCATCCGCCGCGTGAACGTCAACATCGCCGCCACCACCGTCGAGAACTACAAAAAGCTCCACGACGCGGGCATCGGCACCTATATCCTCTTCCAGGAGACCTACAACAAAAAGAGCTATGAGGAGCTGCATCCCACAGGTCCCAAGCACAACTACGACTACCACACCGAGGCGATGGACAGAGCCATGGAGGGCGGCATTGATGACGTCGGTCTGGGCGTTCTCTTCGGCCTGGAGCTCTACCGCTACGAGCTGGCGGGAATCCTCATGCACGCCGAGCACCTGGAGGCGGTTCACGGCGTAGGCCCCCACACCATCAGCGTCCCGCGCATCAAGGCGGCGGACGACATCGATCCCGACACCTTTGACAACGGCATTGACGACGAGACCTTCTGCAAGATCATCGCGATCATCCGCATCGCCGTTCCCTACACGGGAATGATCATCTCCACCCGCGAGAGCAAGAGCGTCCGCGAGAAGGCGCTGCGCCTGGGCATCTCCCAGATCAGCGGCGGCTCCAAGACCAGCGTGGGCGGCTATGTCGAGCCCGAGCCGGAAGAGGAGAATTCCGCGCAGTTCGACGTCTCCGATCAGCGCACCCTCGACGAGGTGGTCAGATGGCTGATGGAGCTGGGCTATATCCCGTCCTTCTGCACCGCCTGCTACCGCGAGGGCAGGACGGGCGACCGCTTCATGTCGCTGTGCAAGAGCGGTCAGATCCAGAACTGC
>ONSE01000226.1 GCA_900320415.1 uncultured Eubacteriales bacterium | reverse complement strand
GGCGCGTGGGGCGACGGAAAAAACAGCATTGCGATGCTCGAGGAAAAGGGACATTCCGTCGTGTTTATGCAGTATGAAAAGGATGCCCTGCCCTGCCCGTATGAGTGGGTGGAGGGCGTTGTCTGCAACGGGCTGTTCCTCAGCCACCCCATTGAGAAATTTACCAATTTAAGATATATACAGCTCACCAGCGCGGGCTTTGACAGGGTTGATATGGACTTTGTCAAAGCGCGCGGCATTGAGATCCGCAGCGCGCGCGGCGTTTACAGTATTCCGATGGCGGAGTTTGCGCTGTGCGGCGTTTTGCAGCTTTACAAGCAGGCGGCGTTTTTCCGAGAGAGACAGCGAGAACATCTTTGGGAAAAGCACCGCGGTCTGCGCGAGCTGGCGGGCAGGGAGGTGCTGATCGTCGGCTGCGGCAGCGTCGGCAGCGAGTGCGCGGCGCGCTTCGGGGCCTTCGGCTGCAGAATCACGGGCGTGGATCTGTTTCCGCGTGAGGACAGCCTTTATGACGCGATCCTCCCTCTGGAGCGGCTTGACAACGCTCTCGGAAAGGCGGATGTTGTCGTCCTGACACTCCCTCTGACGGAGCAGACAAGGCATTTGCTGGATGAAAGAAAGCTCAGCCTTCTGAAGGACGGCGCGGTGATCGTCAATATCGCCCGCGGCGCGGTGATCGATACGGAAGCGCTGATAAAACATACAGACAGATTGGGCGGCGCGGTTCTCGATGTTTTCGAGGAGGAGCCGCTCAGCGAAACGGACCCCCTCTGGGACAGGGAAAACGTCATCCTGACGCCCCACAACAGCTTTGTGGGAGAGGGAAACAAGGACAGACTGAGCGGGGTCATAACGGGGAATTTGGAGAGGTTTTAGGAGGAAGGTATGGCGTATATCACTGCTGCGGAGATGAAAAAAGAACTTGACGCGAAGGCAGAATATCGGGATAGGCTGTATTGCAGAGGCTTTTTGATTTCAGATCAAAGGCAGGAGAATTTGTCGGAATATCCCTTCTACGGGAACTGGAATGAGTATTCGTATTCATCCGGCTCCAAAGTGTTTTATTTTTATACGCACAAGTATGTAGAGCTCTTTACGCATGAGGCGGACGGCATTCTCTTTTTTCTGGTCGGTCACGCCTATAATCCGTTCACAATGAAGTACCTGGAAAAGGATATTCTGGCGGATCTGGCGTCCGCGCTCCGAAAGGGAGAGGAATCCTTCTGGGAGGCGGAGAGCGAGCTGACAGGCGTTTTTTGCCTTGGCTTCATCAGAAGCGGCGAGCTGACAGCCAGTACGGACGCTTCCGGTATGCAGCTGGTGTATCACGGTGTCATTGACGGCCATGTTTATCTGACTTCACACAGCAAGCTGGTCGCTGATTATTGCGGAATAGAACAGACGGACTATATTCAGCGCTTGGTTTCCAACAGGTTTTGGCATTACTGGGGTATGTGGCTGCCCGGCGACCTGTCGCCGTATGCCGAATTGTCCCGCCTGCAGCCGAATTGCAAGGCCGTTTATGACGGCGCGCGTATCGAAGTCATAAGGTATTTTCCGTCGAAAACGATAAAGGAAACCACAACGGAGGAAGAGTACCGCGCGACCATTGATGAGCTGGGCAGAATTATGTCCAATAATATGGCACTGATCGCGAAAAAGTGGCCCGGGAAAAAGGTTTCGATCTCCGTTACGGGCGGCAGGGACAGCATGACAACCCTTGCCTGTACAAACGGCAACTACGACAAGTATTCGTATTTCAGCTATATCTCCAACGACGATGAGGCAGTTGACGCCTACGCGGCAAAGGATATTCTGAAATCACTGGGTCTCGAGCACGAACTGTACCGGATCCCCGATGAATGGGACGGCTACAAGGATATTGACCTGTTTGAAAAGATCATGGAGTGCAACGCAGGGTGCATCGGAAAGAACAACAGGAATGATCTGAAGAAGAGAATGTATTTCTGCGCGAATCCGCCCTGCGATGTCGAGGTAAAATCCTGGGTCAATGAGATCGGCCGCGGACGCTGCTACGACAGGTTCAATAAAAAGTTCTTTCCGCCCAAAACGCATCCCAGCTACTGGAGAGCGCTCCACAAGGTGTATTTTTACCAGTTCCGATTAATGAAGGAGACCGATCAGGTATTTAAGGAGTATTTTGACAAATACTACAGCCACGGTGAATTTGAAAAGCTGTTTTGGGTCGTTTATTACCACTGGGAATTTTCCTGGGCAGGCGGAGAAGGAGTTTTCCTGACTGCCGAGCACCGGGTATCGTATGAAATCACCGTTCCATTCAGCAACCGTAAATATCTGGAGCTGATGCTGACGGTTCCTCTTGAAAAAAGGAAAAAGGATGCTATTCCCCAGGATTTGATTGCGGGCAACAACAAGAAGATTTCAGATACACAAATCTGGGTCAGAGACGTCTCCCATACGAATTTTCGCGCATGGATTGAACGGATTCATCTGGAGATCTTCTCAAGGCTCCGTTTTGTTAAGTATTAGTCATGGAAAGTGCAGGCAAGTATGAAAGTTTTACTCACTGCCACCGTGCAGAGCCACATTTGCCAATTTCACAGACCCCTGGTGGAGGTGCTTCACGCGCACGGCTGTGAGGTTCATGTCGCGGCGCGGAATAATCTTGCCGAAAAGAACGGCTTGAAGCTGGATTTCGTTGACAGGGTGTTCGATATTCCGTTCTCCCGCTCTCCGAAAAGCAGGGACAATATCAAGGCAGGAAAGCTGCTTCGACAGATTATCGACGAGGGCGGCTACGACGTGATTCACTGCAATACCCCGATGGGCGGCATTGTGACCAGGCTGGCCGCTAAGCGAGCCAGAAAAAACGGCGCGAGGCTGCTGTATACGGCGCACGGCTTTCATTTCTACAAGGGCGCGCCGAAGAAGAACTGGATGGTATATTATCCGATCGAGAAGTATTTCTCACGCAAAAACGATACGCTGATCACGATCACGCACGAGGATTACCGTCTGGCAAAGAAAAAGTTTCACTGCCGCGTAGAGCATATCCACGGCGTCGGCGTTGATGAAAAGCGCTATTTCCCCGTGGATGATGCGGAGAAGCAGCGTCTCAGACGTGAGATGGGCTTCGGAGAGAACCGGAAGCTGCTGCTCTGCGTGGGCGAGCTGCTGCCGAACAAGAACCAGAAGATGGCGATTCACGCGATGCGGAGGATTACGGAGCGCTATCCCGACGCGGTGCTGTTTATCGCGGGCAACGGTCCGGAAAAGAATAATCTGGAAGCGGAGATAAAGGCCTGCGGCATGGAAAAGAATGTAAAAATGCTCGGCTACTGCACACACCTGCAGGATTATCAGCACATTGTTGACGTCCTTGTCGCGTGCAGCTACCGGGAGGGCCTGCCTCTCAATCTTGTGGAGGCGATGCTCTCTGCCAATCCTGTTGTTGCCAGCGTCAACAGGGGGCACAGAGAGCTGATCAAAGACGGGAAAAACGGTTTCCTGGTTCAGCCAAACGACGCGGACGCGATGGCGGAAAAGGTGCTGTCTTTGTTCGATGATCCGGCGAAGGCCGCCGGGATGTGTGAGAACGCTCATGCGTTTGCGATGGACTATTGCTTTACCTCGGTGAAGAGGGAGCTGGAAGCGATTTATTTTGGATAGCTTATTAATTTAGGAAGTAATCATGTTTGACGTAAGATATACAAATGATATAGTCCTTTTGATTTGGATGGGAATCGCCTTTTTCCTGAGCAAAGACGCCACCAGAAAAAAAGTGACGATTCTGGGGCAGGAAGAAGAGCGGTATACGCTCTTGTTTGCCGTAATTGTGTTTTATCCGTTGTTCTGGTTTGTTACAACCGTTTTTATGCGCGGCGATATGTACGCGTACCAGGACAGTTATAACGGTATGACGATGACTGTGGGGGACGTTATCCAAAACTGGGATTCTATCGGCAAGGGTCCGGGATATTCGCTGCT
>ONSE01000227.1 GCA_900320415.1 uncultured Eubacteriales bacterium | reverse complement strand
GGGGGGGATCGTTGTGTTGTTCCACTCGCTCCACAGCTTTGCCGTCTGTTTTCTCATTTCGTCATCGTTGTTGATCGTCGCGAGATAGGCGCCGCACTTTTCGCAGTCCAATCCGCAGCAGCCAAGCATTGCTTTCATACTCTTTCCTCCTTTTCTTTCAAAAAGTGATAATTTCAAGTCCGCGCCTCCGACAAGGCGGAGTGCGGGTTTTATCATAAAACAATATACTATTGTGATATTATATCATATTATCACAAGCTGTGCAAGACTCTCCGCAGAAAACCTTCCTTTGGTTCAATGGAAAAAGAGGGCGGCTACGGTCTGCAACCGTACCGTCCCTCTTTTCACGGAAGGAATATTTTCAGTCCCAAAAGCCGGTCAAATCGCCTTGATGCGCCTGAGCGCCTTTTTGTACTGGTTTTTGACGCCGTTTTCCTGCTCGGCTTCATACAGCGCTTTTACTTTCTGTACCAATGCGCTGTCCCTGTAGCGCTCCAGAATAATGATCCTTGAAAGCGCGTAGGCGCTGCCCCAGCGGACAACCGTGCCGCTGTCTCCCGTATTCCGCAGCAGTGCCTCCACGGCGCCGTCCAGCTCCGACGGATAATCCGCCGCCATATTGCCTGTCACGCGAGATGCCTCTCGCTTGCAGGAATTATTCTCGGAAAGAATATAGTCCTCGGCAAAACGCAGATACTCCACACCGAGAGCCGGGCGCTCCCTGCGCCCCGTCACCTCCTCGATCGCCTCGAGAACGGTGGCGATCTGCTTTTCCTTCAGCTCTCCTATCCTGCTTTGAAGCTCCCCGAGGGAAAACGAGCCGTCTGTGATCGCCGCCGCGATTTTCTCTCTCGCCTCGAGCTTTTTGATTCCCTTTTGCTTCAGTAACCCGACCGCGTCCATCTGCTCTCACCTCTGTTATTTGTCCCCGGAGGGCTTGGCGTTTCCTTCTCTGCGGTACTCGCGCGGCGTCATCTGATAGAACAGCTTGAACGCCTTGGTGAATTTTGTCTGCTTGGAATAACCGACCGCCGCGGAGATCTCTCCTATTTTCATATCCGTTGTCAGGAGCTGCTTTGCCGACCACTCCATCCTCACCTTAGTCTGGTACTCCTTGAAGCCGTAGCCGTACACATTTTTGAAATAATTCTTGACGGTCGTATCGCTGACGCCGTATTTTTTTGCAAAGTGCGCCGCCGTATATTTGGTGGTAAAATCCTCCGTCAGGCTGCGGTAAATATCCCTTGCGATCTCCAGCTGCTTCTCGTCCGCCTTTTTCCTCTTTCCCGAGATCCTGTATTTCAGGTCAGTGCCGAGGTTGTGACCGATTTCGACGGTCAGAGCGATGATCACAACGCCTTCGCCGCCGTCCAGTCCTGAGGCAAGCAGCCTTCCCAGCGTCTGCATGGTCGCCTTGGAACAGCTGAACACATAACCGTCGCTGTCAAAAATCTCCTCCTCGGGCAGCATCATCGACTCCACTACCACACGCAGCATCTTAAAAATCTGGCTTTCCTTGACCAGCGTGTCCACCTGCATGGTGATTTCAACGCCCGAGAACTCCTCGCACGTGAACGAAAAGGTCTTGGGGTCGCCTACACCGTAATCCATCATGACATTGCCGGCGGATAGAGTGCCCTTTCTGCCGTTGACCGTGAATTCACAGCTGCCGTTCTTGCACAGAAGGGTGCGAAGATATCTGCCGTCGTCACCCTTTCGGAACCCCTTTTCCCACAGGTCGGGCAGTTCGGAGGTGCGGAGGTCATAAAATATGATTTGTATACTCTTGAAGGGACAATAAACCTTGATGCGGCCCGCACCGTCAGGCAAAATTACCTCCGCGCGCTTGCCGTTTTCGCTGGCAATCATCCTGTCTGCTTTTAAATGACTGATTTTTTGAGGCTTCACTTTTTCACCTTTTAAAACAAATATTAAAATATCTGAACTTATTTCTTAATTTTTGGATTATTTATGTATTTTAGCACATTAATACTAAAAAAACTACCCACTTTTAGATATTTTATCCCTTTCAGAAGATTTTTATCCATTTTTCTGCATCTTTTTTCATCATTTGCATCTTTTTTGTTTCATTAATTCTTTTTGACAAATAGTACCGCAATTCCCGATATCACTCTTTCTGAAAATGCCCTCGGCAGTCCACGCGTATGCTCACAACGAAAATACTGCGAATCCGTTATGAGTCACAACGCTTCCTGTAAACAAACGATAGATTATTATCAGAAATCAGCATTACGTGAATGATAACGCCTCTGTTCGTCCTTTTTCGCAGTAAAACCGTAAAAATATGCGTGAAAAAAAACAGGGAACCTCTAAAAATTCCTTACCGCGCATAAGCACGAAATCTTCACGGCATAATTTTGCCAAAACTCCTTGAAATACGTCAGTATT
>ONSE01000228.1 GCA_900320415.1 uncultured Eubacteriales bacterium | reverse complement strand
TTCCGTGTCTGTCCGCGCGTGTTTTCCTTCTCTGTCTATGATAGCAGATTATCACCCGTTTGTCCATATCGTTGAAGAGGAAACGGATGCGCCATCATTCCCGCCTGTCCCTCAAGACAATTTCTTATTTGGGATTTATGGTAAAAAGCCATTGTTTAAGCTTTTTCATAAATCCCATATGAATGGGACGCCGCTTGGTCCGGCAGGCGGAGCGCAATTCCCGTTTGAATGTCCTTGGGTAAAATCGGCAAAAGTTATTGCATTTTTGACAAAATGTGTTAATATAAAGACAAGTTTTATGTATTATTGTTACAGAAGGCGTCGTGTGCGGACAAATCGGCGTCTGCTGCGCAGCTGTCAATGTTCAAGGAGGGATTTAACATGAAAGACAAAATCTTCGGTGTTCTCCAGCGAGTCGGCAGATCGTTTATGCTGCCCATCGCCCTGCTTCCCATCGCGGGTCTGCTGCTGGGCATCGGAAGCTCATTCACCAACCCCGTCATGCTGGAGGCCTACGGTCTGAGCGGCGTGATCCACGAGGGCACCGTCCTCTTCACTGTCTTTGACATCATGAAGGAGTGCGGCAACATCATCTTCAGCAATCTGCCCCTTCTGTTCGCGATGGGCGTAGCCATCGGCATGGCGAAGAAGGAGAAGGCGGTCGCCGCGCTGTCGGGCGCGATCGCGTATCTGGTCATGAACGTTTCCATTTTCGCTATGATCAGTTCCAACGGCGGCGTCGAGAATATGGCGCCGAATACCACCACGCAGGTGTTGGGTATCACGACGCTGCAAATGGGCGTTTTCGGCGGTATCATCGTCGGTCTGGGCGTGGCGGCACTGCACAACCGCTTTTATAAAATCCAGCTGCCGCAGGTTCTCTCCTTCTTTGGCGGCACCCGTTTTATCCCCATCATCAGCACCGCCGTGTACCTTTTGGTCGGTGTCGTCATGTTCTACCTCTGGCCGTTTGTGCAGGCTGGTATCGCCGCGCTGGGCGGACTGGTGCTCCAATCCGGCTACGCGGGCACATGGGTCTACGGCGTCATCGAACGCGCGCTGATCCCCTTCGGCCTTCATCATGTGTTCTATATGCCCTTCTGGCAGACTGCCATGGGCGGAGAGATGGTCGTGAACGGCGTGACGGTTCAGGGCGCGCAGAATATCTTCTTCGCGGAGCTGGCGAGCGACAACGTCACCCGCTTCTCCGTATCTGCCACACGCTTTATGTCGGGTAAATTCCCGTTTATGATGTTCGGTCTGCCCGGCGCGGCGCTTGCCATGTACCGCGCGGCACGTCCCGAAAAGCGCAAGGTTGTCGGCAGCCTGCTGCTGTCAGCCGCGCTGACCAGCATGATCACCGGTATCACCGAACCACTTGAGTTCACCTTCCTGTTCCTCGCGCCGGGAATGTATGCCGTTCACTGCGTCTACGCGGGTCTGTCCTATATGCTGATGCATATTCTCAACGTCGGTGTAGGCATGACGTTCTCGGGCGGTCTGATCGACATGGTGCTGTTCGGCGTTCTGCAGGGCAGCGACAAAACCGGATGGATCTGGATCCCCGTTATCGGCGTGGGATACTTCTTCCTCTACTTCTTCACCTTCTACCTGATGATCACCAAGATGAATATCCCTACTCCCGGACGTGAGTCGGATGACGTGGAGCCGAAGCTCTTCACGCGTGACGACTACAACAAAAAGGGAGGCAACGGCGCTGCCGAGACCTCGGGCGGTTTCTCCGATCCTGTTTCCGCGCTGATCCTGCAGGGGCTCGGCGGCAAGGATAACCTCTCCGATCTGGACTGCTGCGCGACGCGTCTGCGTGTCACCGTCATCGACGCTTCCAAGGTCAGCGACGCCAAGCTCAAGCAGTCAGGCGCCTCGGGCGTGATCCACAAGGGCAACGGCGTTCAGGTCATCTACGGCCCTCAGGTCGCTGTCATCAAGTCAAATCTGGAGGATTTCCTCGAAACTCCCGAAGCCGCGCACGTCATGGAGAGCGAGGTTGCCGAAGCTCGCGCGGAGGAGGAAACAGCAGCTCCCGTGGAAAAGCAGAAGGATTCCACCTTATTCGCGCATATGAACGGCACGGTCGTTCCTATGGCCGAGGTGCAGGATGAGGCGTTTGCCGCCTGTATACTGGGCGAGGGCATTGCCGTTGAGCCCGGTGAGGGCAGGCTGTACTGTCCCGCGGACGGCGTGGTGGAAAATGTTTTTGACACCAAACACGCCATCGGCATTCTGACCGACGACGGAGCAGAGCTGCTGCTGCATATCGGCATCAACACCGTGAAGCTGAACGGCAAGTACTTCACGGTCCATGTGGAGCAGGATCAGCCCGTAAAGAAGGGAGATCTGCTGATCAGCTTTGATATGGACGCCATCAAGGCGGAGGGCTATCTGCTGACAACGCCGATGATCGTCTGCAACACCGATGACTACAGCGAGGTCAGACCGCTGCTGAGCGAGGGAAAGGTCAGCGCGGGCAAGGCGATTCTCGAGGTCAAGGGCTGAGAGAGTGACAGAATAAAGGGAATCTCTAATCATTCAATGTCGTGCTTATGCGCGGTAAGGAATTTTTAGAGGTTCCCTAAAATATGGGGCTGCAGCAATTCGAAAGACGCGGCAGCCCCGTTGTTTATTGATTAAATGGTAAACTGTTTCATGTCATCGAGCCGCAGCAGCACGGGAGAAAAGCCGTATCCCGCTCCGGTGTCGATATCGATCCAGGTCTCGGTGAAAATGATTTTTCCCTCATGTTCTTTCCCGTAAAACCATGACGGCGTGTGGCCGAAAACCGTCGTGACGTCGTCATAGTATCGGTCGGTCAGCTGCGGACGGTTCCACAGAAAATCGTCCGGGTCATATTCCCCGAGCGGTTTTTCGCTGTCGAAGTTTCTCAGACCGCTGTGCGTCAGCAGGTATTGCCTTCCGTTCAGCTCAAAACGCTCATACAGGGAGCGCTTGCGCAGATATTCCACTATCGCGAGGCGCTTATGGTAATTCAGGTTCAACAGACTGTCCATTGTCAGGTTACCGCCGTTGTCCGCCCATTGATACACCAGACGGAGATGACGCTGCGAGAGCTTTGAGAGATTCTCCTCGTTGACCTCCTCAAACAGAAAGTGGCAGGAAAGCAGCATCGCCTCGTGATTGCCGAGCAGCATATCCGCGTTTTTCTGCCGCATGAGCCATTCCAGATACTTCACGCCGTCGGCGCCTCTGTCGATCACATCACCGAGCACCATCAGGAAATCATTCCCGCCAAATCCCGCTTTTTCGAGCAGCTCCAGGAATTTGTCAAACGGATAGCCGTGCAAATCAGAAATCACATAAAGCATATCATCAAAACCTTTCCGCAGTTCGGGGACGTACTGTTCTTCATCGGGGGATCTCCCTGTCGGCATTTTTGTTGTCTTGTACATTCCGAATGCTTTTTTCTTTATGATAACAGAAAACCTGTTGTTTGTCTATCTCTTTTTTGCGGTTGAAAGCAATTTCTCACAATGGTATAATGATGTGGAAGGAGATCACTGCCGTTTTCCGGAAAGCAGGCGAGAGGGCGCGGCGGGACAGAGGAGAATGACCCAATCCTCGATACGATAATCAATCAAGGTAAAGCAGCGGTGATACTCTCGTATGCTTTTTTCTTTCCTCATACTCGCAGACCTGCATCTTTTTTTCCAGCGATCCGCAGTCAGTTTCCGACAGGCCCATGAAATCCCGCACTTCGTTGCGGGTGTATACCCTGCCGAAAAGCATTCCCTTCCGCAGCGCGTAGTACAGAACAGCGGTGTCCTTTCTGCTTCCCGCGAAACGTCTGACGAACAAGACGCGTCGGAGTTCTTCCTCGCGGTACGTGCGTTTCAGCTCTGACAGCGCCGAGAGTCTGTCGGCTTCGCGGCGTTCCGTTTGCAGGGCTTCGAGACGGCGCTTCTCAAAATACTGATAAACGAAAACAGCTGACTGAAAGCTGATACCGAGCGTTTGGACGAGCTTGTCAACGGTATTTTCGCACGGGCCTCCGGCAGCGAGACCGATGATCTTCTCAGCCTTTTCAAGATCGGAACGCAGAATAAAAACATTGTCGCTGAGCTCATCTGTGAAGTAATATCGCTCTTTCAGGAGTTCGGCGCCCTTTTTCACCGATTCGATAAAGCTGTAATAGTCCTTTTTGCTGTACGCGAGGATCCAGTAATAGTCCTCGTCCGTCTCGCTGAGAAAGAGCGCCGCGTCGTATCCGCGCACGCGGCAGTAATCGGTGAGTATGCGTACGCCTGTATAGGTGGCTGCCTCTCTGAAATCTTCTTCGCAATCGTCCTTGCGCGAGAAAAGCATGATGAAATCGGTTTTGTCAATCTCCCTTTGGCTGAGTATTCTTTCAATGGATTCCTTGTCCATGATACTGCCTCCTTTTTGTGATTGCCACCATGATAACACACAGCCAATATCTGTTTGATACATATTTTTTCTGTATAAAAATAATATATATTTGAGGAAGCACTGATTCATTTAGGTGCGTAAATCGTGCCGTCAGATTATTCGTCAGGATTCACAAACAAATTTCGGTAAGGCTGACGCCCTGCCGGGATCATTTGGGCAGCGTGACGAAAAAGATGCAAGCAAGTTGCGTATCCGATCGTCAGTTGTGAAGCGATCAGTGGTTCTTGAGTCTCCCCGAAAAGATGGGAGCAGTCTTCGGAGGTAAAAGCATGGCAGGAGTACCGTTCTCCCATTTGTACAACTATATCAAGAACAGCACAGGCAAGGCGGGCAAAGGCTCAAAGCTCACCATCAGGCAGCTGAGCTTTTACTCCGGGGTGTCGGAAAGCTCGATCAATCATTTTCTCAGCGGAAAGCAGACGACCGGAAAATACGGAATCCCGAAGGAGAGGAGCTTCAGGCAGCTTTTTGACGCGCTGATGAGAAAATATTACATTCCTTCTCCCGAGAAGTACAGAACACAGGCGGAAAGGCTTATTCTGGATCTGACAGAGGAAAACGATTATCTGGCGGAAAGGATCAGCGCGGAGGAGTATGCCGCCGCGGCGCGTCATGAGACGCCTCCGTCAGGCTCGGGTCAGTATGTGCGGTTTCTGCAGGGCTGCGCCCTTTACCGATTTGTTTGGGAATACATAGAGATGTGGCTTTCCGAGGAATACCGCTCGGCGTGTGGTCAGGAGGACAGCAAAAGGAGCGTCTCAGAGCAGCGCAGGGGCGACGTGCCCCTGACAGTGCGCAGACGCGGTTCCCATGAGGTCGTTTTTGACGCGGATAACCGTGATTACGCCTTTTTCAGACGGCATCCGCTGTCACTGTTGAGCGGTCCCTGCGGAGCGGGAAAAACTCTCTTTTTGCGGAGTCTGGCGGATTCGGATGACAGTTTCCGCAGCGCGTTCGACAGGGTGATCTATCTTCCGCTCGTATATTTTACGACGGTCCCTCAGAGCGGCATCTCCGCTGACGGCAGCTTGATTGCGGACTACCTGATGCGCGCGGAACACCTGAATATTTACCGTGATACCGCAAGGACTCTTCTGATGCTCGACGGATATAACGAATACCGCGCTGTTGAGGACGCCTGCCGCGTTAATCTCGTAACCGACCAAATATGGGAGCTGGTGCGGCACGTACAAAAAGGAAAGCTCAGAAAGCTCTCGCTGATACTTACCGCGAGAGATGAAAACAGGGCTTTGCGTACTTTTCCGGCATTTGCTCATTTTGAAAAACTGACAGTCGAAGGAAGGGAGCCGCTGACGTTTGAAGGGATTGCCGAGAGCTACCGTGAATATGATAAGCGGTGGCTTAAGAGAGCGAATCAGCGGATCGGCATCGGTTTGAAAACGAGTTTCTATAACAAATGCGCGTATTTTTATGTATACGAGCTTGTCCTGCCGTACCTCGCTTTTCGTTCACTGGAGGTTCCCGGCGCTCTTTCGGTCACGAGGTCAGCGCTTCGAGAGTGCGGAGAGGTGCTGAACCAAGGCTGTTTGGGAGAGCTGATGGCGGAATTTATCCGTCACCGTGAATTTCCGCATTTGAAGGAGGAATACCGCGCTGTCACGTACGAAAGGCTTTTTGCTTTTCTTGACGACGAAGCGGATATTCTGCGCAGAACGTCCGACGGCTCGGGATACGAGTTTGCCTCCCGCGCTTTGCGGGAGTATCTGGCAGCGAAATTCCTGTATGTGAATATCCGGCTGAAGAAACAGCTTTGCCGGAATAAGGAGCTGCGCGGAGTGCCCGTGACGGAAACCGGTGCGATGCGTGCCGCCGCGCGCTTTTTGCGTGAAGCCCTCGGTCTCAACGGAACCGCGCGGGAAAACTACGGGAGATTGGCTGACTTGTTCATGGTCCTGTCCGACAGCGGGGAGCGTATGGATGACAGCGCAGGGCTGCGTGCGTTTGCCGTCGAGCTTACGGAATGTCTTGGCGTGATTCTGCCGTCAGACCCGTCGCAAAGGCGCGAAATAGAGGAACTGGTACGGAACCGGGGGCAACGGGACAGCCTTCCGTAACGCGTCAAGCGCTGTAAAAGGCGAGCAGCAATAAATGATGTTGAAATAGCCGTAAGTGTGTGCTATAATAGAACCGCGAAAAGGGAGGGGAGGGCTTGCTTTGACGCCGGGTATCCTTTCCTGCCGGACGAAATCATATATTATAAATTATTAACTGAAATGACAGAGGGATCAGAATGTTACGATTTTTCAAACAGAAAAGGCAAAAGAGCATGACGTCTTTTCAGATTATTCTTCTCAGCTTCTTTGTGCTGATCATGCTGGGCACGCTGCTGCTTATGCTGCCGATATCCTCCAACGGGCACGGAGTTACTCCCTTTGCCGATGCTCTGTTCACCGCGACGTCCGCGACCTGTGTGACGGGACTCATTGTCAGGGATACCGCTACGTATTGGTCGTTCTTCGGACAGGTCGTTATTATCACGCTGATCCAGATCGGAGGAATGGGTGTTATCACCATCGGAATGACCGTCATGCGGGCGTCCGGCATGAAAATAGGGCTTTGGCACAGGAGCACCATGCAGGAGTCTGTTTCCGCCCACAATGTCGGAGGTATGGTTCGGTACAGCGGTTTCATCATTAAGACAACCGTGCTGGTTGAGCTGATAGGAGCGGCGCTGCTTTTTCCCGTATTTTGCAAGGATTTCGGGGTGCTGAAAGGGCTTTGGTATTCCCTGTTCCACTCCATATCCGCGTTCTGTAACGCGGGCTTTGACCTCATGGGCACGCGGGAGCCGTTTTCCTCGCTGACAACCTACGGCAGTCATATTTATCTCAACTGCGTCATCATGCTGCTGATCATTGCGGGCGGTATCGGTTTTCTTGTGTGGGGCGACCTTAAAACGCATAAATATCATTTCAAGCGCTACTCCCTGCAAACAAAAATCGTGCTGGTCACCACTCTGATTCTGATTCTTTTGCCCGCGGTATACTTTTTCTTCAATGAATACGATAAAATGGGCCTTTCGGACAGAATCATCAGCTCGTTTTTCCAGTCCGTAACGACAAGAACGGCGGGCTTCAATTCCCAGGATCTGACAAAGATGAGCGAACCGGGAATCGCCATCATGGTGATCCTGATGCTGATCGGCGGCTCGCCCGGTTCAACCGCGGGCGGTATGAAAACCGTTACGTTTGCCGTTCTGTTCCTGTCGGCGATCACGGTTTTCGGCAGGAGAAGAGATGTGCAGAGCTTCAAGAGGAGAATTGCCGATGACCTGGTTCGGAACGCGGGCGCTATTCTGTTTATGTATTTCGTACTGACGTTCGTCACCGGTGTTATCATCAGCAGAACGGAGCAGCTGCCGCTGCTGACCTGTCTTTTTGAAACAAGCTCCGGTATCGGAACGGTGGGACTGACGCTCGGCATCACAACGAAGCTGACGCTGCTGTCAAAATCGATACTGATGGTGCTGATGTTCTTTGGAAGAGTCGGAGGACTGACGATGATTTATGCCGCGCTGCCTTCATCGGGCAGCAAGAATTCCCGTCTGCCTCTCGAAACAATATCAATCGGATAAAGTAAGGAGAATGAAATATGAAATCGGTTTTGGTTATCGGCGCGGGACAGTTTGGAACCCATATCGCGAAGCGAATGGAGGAGCTGCGCTG
>ONSE01000230.1 GCA_900320415.1 uncultured Eubacteriales bacterium | reverse complement strand
GACCTCCTCGCCGAAGCCCTCGCTTCTGGTGCGGCAGATCATGTCGTGCGTGCCGTTGTAGTGCGCGGTCTTGTAGCCGTAGCGGATACCGTCGTATCTGCCGAGGTTGGAGGAGGCCTCCGCGCAGGCAATAATATAGTATACGGGCAAAGCGAATTTGAGGATCGGCAGATCAAAGTAAACAATCTCCGCGCCGAGGCTCTTGTAGACCTCCGCCGCCGCGAGAACGGCTTCCTTGACGTCCTCGCGCACGCCGTCGAGATACTCGCGCGCGATACCGATCTTCATGCCCTTGATGTCGTTGCTGAGAGTGGCATAGGTGCTGCCGCCGCCCCTGGAGGTGGAGTCGCGCTTGTCCTGACCGGCGATCGCGTCAAAGACAATGGACGCGTCCTCAACGCTCTTGGTGATGGGGCCGATCTGGTCGAGGGAGCTGGCGTAGGCGATCAGACCGTAGCGCGAGACCGCGCCGTAGGTGGGTTTCAAGCCTACCACGCCGCAGAAGGAGGCTGGCTGGCGGATGGAGCCGCCCGTATCGGAGCCGAGAGCGAACGCGGCGAGGTTGCCGCCGACAGCGGACGCGCCGCCGCCCGAGGAGCCGCCTGCCACATGAGCGGTGTTGAAGGGATTCGCGGCGCCGCCGAAGCAGGAGTTCTCGCAGGAGGAGCCCATAGCGAACTCGTCCATGTTGGTCTTGCCCAGCAGTACGGCGTTCTGCGCCTTGAGGGTCTCCCAGACCGTCGCGTCAAAAATCGGCTTGTAGCCCGTCAGGATCTTCGAGCAGCAGGTGGTTTCGATCCCCTTGGTGGACATATTGTCCTTGAGCGTCATCGGCACGCCCTCGAGCATACCGATTTCCTCGCCCGCCGCGATTTTTTTATCCACCGCCGCGGCAGCCGCGAGAGCCGCCTCGGGAGTGACGTTGACATAAGCGTTCAGCTCACCGTTGGCGTTTTCGATCGCGTCTAAGTAGCGCTGCGTCAGCTCGGTGCAGGAGCACTCCCTGCTGACGAGCATTTCATGTATTTTTGAAATGGTTCCCATAACGCGCCTCCTATTCTCTGTTTCTCACGAGGAAATGCTGCTCCGCCTGCTCGGGGGCGTTGCTGAGAATCTCCTCCGCGGGGTAAGAAGGCACGACCTCGTCCTCGCGGAACACGTTGGAGAGGTTGTTGATGTTGTCAAAGCCCTCGTCAGAGGCGGGGGCGCTGTTGATCTGGTCGGCAAAATCGACGATTTTCTGCATCGATTCGGTCAGCCCGTCCAGCTCCTCCTCCGGGACAAAGAGCTTGGAGAGCAGGGCGATGTTTTCCACATCTTCTCTAGTTACCATAGTTATCACCTTTTTGCTGTATATCAGCGCAGCTTGACGTGAACCTCTCTGAGCTGCTGCTCGGTGACCTCACCGGGCGCGCCGAGGAGAACGTCCTGCGCGTTGGAGTTCATCGGGAACGCGATGACCTCGCGGATGTTTTCCTCATCTCTGAGGAGCATAAGCATTCTGTCCACGCCGGGAGCCATACCCGCGTGCGGCGGGGCGCCGTACCGGAACGCGTTGTAAAGCGCCGAGAACTTCGCCTTGAGGTCGTCCTCACTGTAGCCCGCCAGGTCGAACGCCTTCTTCATGATCTCGATGTCATGGTTTCTGACCGCTCCCGAGGAAAGCTCCACGCCGTTGCACACGATGTCATACTGATAGGCGAGGATCGTTTCGGGGTCTTGGTTGTTGAGCGCGTCGAGACCTCCCTGCGGCATCGAGAAGGGGTTGTGGGTGAAAATGATCTTGCCGTCGTCGTCGCGCTCGAACATCGGGAAGTCCACGATGAAGCACATCTCGAATCTGCTGTTGTCAATCAATCCGAGACGGTTGGCGACCTCGGTGCGGATCTGACCGGCAAGCTTGGGAGCTTCCTGCGCGGTGTCGGCGATGAAGTAGATCACGTCGCCCGCCTTGGAGCCGTTTCTCGCGATCAGCTCCTCGCGGTCTCCCTCCTTGAGGAACTTGTCAATCGGACCGTCGAAGGTCATGTCCTCGTTGACCTTCACATAGCCGAGACCCTTCATGCCGATGGAGAGAGCGAACTCCTCCATTCTCTTGAACCACTTCTTGCTTTGGGAGGCGGCGTTCGGCACGTTGATGGAGCGCACGGTCTTTTTGCGGAAGGGAGCAAAGTCGGTTTCCGCAAACATATCGCTGATCTCCTTGATGATCAGAGGATTTCTGAGGTCGGGCTTGTCGGTGCCGTAGGTCACCATCGCCTCAGCGAAGGGGATCCTGCGGAAGGGCGGCTTGCTGACCTCCTTGTCGGAAAATTTTGTAAAGGTTTCGTAAAGAACCTCCTCGGCAACCGCGAAAACATCCTCCTGGGTGGCGAACGCCATCTCGAAGTCGAGCTGGTAGAATTCGCCGGGAGAACGGTCGGCACGGGCGTCCTCGTCACGGAAGCAGGGCGCGATCTGGAAATATCTGTCAAAGCCCGAAACCATGAGCAGCTGCTTGAAAATCTGAGGCGCCTGCGGCAGGGCATAGAATTTGCCCTTGTGCTTGCGGCTGGGGATCAGGTAATCCCTCGCGCCCTCGGGAGAGGAGGTCGAAAGGATCGGGGTGTTGATTTCGTTGAAGCCCATCTCCTGCATTTTCTGACGCAGGAAGGCGACGACCCTGGAACGGAACAGAATGTTCTCGTGAACCTTGGGATTTCTCAGGTCGAGGAAGCGGTACTTGAGGCGCACGTCCTCGCCTGTGTTGGTGGAGGTGGCGACCTCAAAGGGAAGCACATTTTTGCATCTGCCGAGCACGGTGATGTCCTCGGTGTGGACCTCGACATAGCCCGTGGCGATTTTCTTGTTGATGGTCTCAGCGTCGCGCTTGACGACCTCGCCGCTGAGCGTCACGGTGCATTCCTTGTTGATATCTTTGAGCAGCTCGTCATTGTGGACAACCACCTGAAGAACGCCGTATTCATCGCGGATATCGAGGAACATGACGCCGCCGTGGTCACGGATATTTTCCACCCAGCCCGCAACGCGGACCTGCTGACCGATGTTTTCTTCTCTTAACTCACCGCAGCTGACGGTGCGGTAGATATTCTGTGTGATCATACAAGACTTTCCTTTCAAATACCGATGTCCCATAAAAGCGTTGCGCATCAGTATTAAATACTATTTTACCCATTCTATGGTATTATAACACAATTCAAGCGGTCAATCAATATCTAATTTAAAATAGTTGACAGGGGAACCCCGAAGCCGGTTCCGGAATCATTCTTCTTTTTGTCGAACTGATTGACATTTTTCCGATATAAGGGTAGAATACTGTTAAGAGTGAGACATTTTACAGGGAAGTGAAAAAATGGAAGAACAGGAAAAAACGGGCGTTGGACTGAAAATCGCTTTTGCTGTCATCATCGTGCTGATCGTGCTGCTTTCCGCCGCCGTGGGACTGGTATTTTTCGGAGATTCCGTCGGGATCGACGTCAAGAGCTGGTTCGCACAGGAAACCACCGCTCCGCCCACCGAGCCCGTGACGACCGTGCAGGCAACCACCGCCGCGCCGACTACCGCTCCCGCCACTTATTATGTTCCCTATGTGGTAGGCATGAACGCCAAGGACGCCTACTATGAACTCAACGAGGCGGGCGTTCATTTCACCGTCAAGCGCGAATACAGCACGACTGTCAAGGCTGAGGTCGTGCTCGGTCAGGAGCCGGAGGAGGGTATCGTCACCGATTCCGACACTGTAACCGTCATTATCTCCAAGGGCGTAGATCAGCCTGACACCACGCCGCCCGCCACCACAAAGCCCTCGAAAAAGCAGGAAACCACCTCCGCAACAGGCGCATCGGGAGCAACGGGAGGCACCTATCTGCTCAAAGACTCCGACAGCCGCTACATCGGCCGCAGCGAGGTCGCGGGCATGAGCGAGCAGCAGCTCACCCTTGCGCTCAACGAGATCTACGCGCGGCGCGGCAGGAAATTCAACTCCAGGGAGCTGCAGGCGTATTTTGACTCTCAGCCGTGGTACAAGGGCACGATCGCACCCTCTGCCTTTGATGAAAATTCGCTGAACAAATTCGAGAAGGCAAACGTGCAGACGATTCTGAAGGTAATGCGCGAAAAAGGGTACAGGTAAACGGCAGCCGTCGGCTGTCAGCTCTTCGGGGCGTGCGCTGCACGCCCCTTTCCGTTTGCTTTCAAGACCACTCAATCACTGTCCGTGGACGCTTTTTTCGGACACGCACGGATACATCTCTGCGATTGATGAAGAAACGCAGCTGTCAATCCGCGCACTAAGGGAAG
>ONSE01000233.1 GCA_900320415.1 uncultured Eubacteriales bacterium | reverse complement strand
GCCGCGAATGAGGCCGCGCCTGCCGCAACCGAAGCGGCAACGCAGGCAGCACAGCCGAAATCGGAGGCGGAAAAGTATGATATCGCCATCAACGATGAGCTTTCTCTCAAAAAGGACGATAACAACGCAAACGTCAAGGCAATGCAGCAGCGTCTGTTTGACCTCGGCTACATTACCGATTCGGAGAATGTGACGGGATACTACGGCGACGTTTCCGTCAAGGCTGTTGAGACCTTCCAGAAAAACAGCAAGCTCGAGGAAACGGGTACGGCGGACAACAAAACGCTTGTTGCTCTCTTCCTGGACAACGCCCCCAAGGCGGAATAAAATTTCACCGCAATCAAAAAGGACTTGCCTGCGCAAGTCCTTTTTTTGCTGTTTACGGGAGCCTCTGATCATTCGGCGTCGTGCGGAAGATGATGCCGTGAAAATGCCGGCTTTTGCGCGGCGGGGAATTCTCAGAGGTTCCATTTTTTCACGTTCTGTCATACTACCCCACCTTTACCGTAACGTTTTTTTCCGCTGTGCGGTGCAGCGCGTCCGTGACGCGGTAGGTCACGCGGTAGACGCCCTCACGCGAGGTAACCACATTGCCGAGATACTGCAAACGCCCGGTAATATCGTTGCCGCAGCTGTCCTCCGCGCTTACTCCCCCAAAAATCCTGAATTCTCCGCCAACCGCGATCGACAGCTCGCTGTCCGCCTCAATGGTCGGCTTTGCGTCATTGAAGGGGTTCTCGTCATTGTCATCCGTCGGATCCCACTTTATGTCCGTATCGGCTATGCGAATCGTCTCGGGCTTGCCGAGAGGCTCGTCCTTGTCACTGTCATAAATATGTACCTGTGTTCCGATGGGACAGTTGTCATACACCCATTTGGCATCCCCGACCGCCAGCCTGACGCAGCCCAGCGACGCTTCCTCGCCGAGCTTGTTGAATTCCTCCGACTCCAGGCTGTCATTGCGCATCATTTCCTCGTAGGGAACGCTGTGAAAGAGAAAATCACCGTGGATCCCCGTGGTATACATCCCGAACACATTATCGTACAGCGCGTGCCATTCCGCGCGGAAATAGGTCTCAAAATCACCTGTCTCGGTCGCCTTGTCGATACCGCAGGAGCATACCATCGCCCTGACGGGAACGGTATAGCCGCCTTCGTCGTCATAGGTGTAAACCGTGACGATATTCTGCTCGCGGTTCACGTCGATCGAATAGGGATTGCGCTCCCCGCCGGAAAGATTCCTTGCGAGAACCTCCCCGTTAGCCTTGACCGCAGTGGAAAAATAATCCGCCCTGTTCCGAGACGGCGCCGCCTCGTCCACGGTGACGGTGTATATCATCAGGCTCCCGTCGGACAGATGCGCCGAAACCTGCGCGATTCCGACGGAAATGCCGTCGATCCTTCCGCCGCTGTCAACTGTCACGATGCTCTCGTCGCCGCTTCTCCATGAAACAATGTCGCCTTCCTTCTCCTCCGGGACCACGATCAGCCGTGCTTCCCCCTGCCGCAGGGACAGTGAGGAAGTGCTCGCAGTCGGCTGCGTAGGAGATGTGGAGGGCTGCCTCTGCGCCTCTGAGGGAGTGGGTAAACCGCGGATGCTGTCTTGATTGAGACCAAACAGACATACGCCTGAAAGAAGGATAATTGTCGCGGCTATCACATACACCGCGATGACCATAATACGTCTTGTCATTATCAAACCTCACATGAATACTACTAACATTATAACTGTTTTCACAAAATTAATCAATAGTTTTACTTTTGTAACTTTTTGTGATATAATATCGGGGGTGATAGAATTATGGCACATCCTGTCAAGCATTTTTTAACAATAACCAACCATCGGCACACGGTCATCGCCAACTGCGCGCGCGCGGGAATTCTGTGGCAGGGCCTTCGGCACGATCTCTCCAAATACTCCCCCACGGAATTTATTCCCGGGGCGCGGTTCTATCAGGGGGACAGAAGTCCCAACGAAAAAGAGAGAGAACTCTACGGCAGCTCACGCGCGTGGATGCACCACAAGGGCAGAAACCGACACCACTATGAATACTGGAACGACTATGATCCCGTAACCAAGTCGATTCAAAATGTCGAGATGCCGGTGCGCTTTGTCATTGAGATGTTCTGTGACCGTGTGGCGGCAAGCAAGATCTACAACGGCAAAAAGTATACGGACGCCGACCCCTACACCTATTTCCTCAGGATAAAGGGCAAGCACCGTATGCATGAAAAAACCGAGGAGCTGCTGGACTTTCTTCTCAGTATGCTCCGGGACGAAGGAGAGGAAACCACCTTCGCCTACATCCGGCGCATGAAAAAACGCTGATCTGACGATGAAAACGGGGCAGCCCGCTTTGGACTGCCCCGTTTGGCGTGTTTATTGAATCTGACTGATGCTGTCAACCTTTGTATAATACACACTGAGGAACTGCTCAAAAAACGCTTCCTCATCTATGGTGTATTTTGCGTGCTCCTCATCAGCCATGGATACCTCGCCCGGAACCTGCTGCACATCAAAGCTCATGCCCCTGCTTGTCACGACTCCGCTCGCCATCGCGGTGACCGTCGCGGGATTCAGGTTGGTGCAGGAATACGGCGCTGACTCGTTGAACAGCTTCAGAGGCGTCTGCAGATCCTTCTTCGTCTGCGAAATGACCGTGTTCATAAAGGATTTCGCGTAGATCTCCTGCCGCTGCATACGGTAGAGGTTCGCGTCCGCCGTCTCGTGATTACGGTCACGGACAAAGCTCTCCGCCTCCATTCCGACAAGATGGTAATCCTTTCCCGAGGCAAAACTTCCTATCGTCTCGGGTGACGTCACGTCAACGCCGCCCACCGCGTCGTTCATCTTGGCGATGCCGTCAAGATCCAGCGCGAAATAGGTGCGGATCGGAACATTATAAAAAATCCTGCGCACGGTGGCAAGCACGTTCTCGGCGCTCTTCTCCTTGCCGTCTCCGTAGGCGTAAGCCAGACAGATCTGCTGCTTTTCCATGCCGACATAGGTTCCCCCGAGGGAATATATCGCGACGTCGGTGTAGGTATCACGGGGAATGGTGAGCATCTTGGTGCTGCCGTCCCTGAAATTCATCGCCATGACTACTATCACGTCCGCCTGTCCTCCCAGACCCGTGACATCATATTCCTCCAGGTTACGCCTGTCGATACCCATGAAAAGCATACTGGCAACATCATGGTTATACTTGTAGATCTGACCTTTGTAGATGATATACTCGCCGTCGTCCTGGATTTCCGCATTCAGACCGGGAGAAACAATGTTCAGATCACCGCCGTACAGCTCACTGTTTCCCAGAATGATCAGAATCGAAACCGTGGAAACGATCAGCAGAACGAGCGCCATAAAAACACTCAGTGCGATGAGTAAAATCTTTTTGGATTTTTTCATCTTTTTCTTCGAACTGCCGGAGCTGTGATGATGGCGGGAGTGAGAGCTTGAATGAGAACTCGGGCCGGAGCTTGAGTGATGATGATGGTGATGATGGTGGTGACTGCCGTGAGGTGTGTGATCGGAACGCACCAGCGGAAAATCGTCGCTTACCGACACATGATGGTGGTGGGAGCTTCCGTGACTGTGCTTGCGCTTGCGCCTCACCCTCTTCTTGTCGGAGCCGATGATATAATCCTCCGCCTCGTCAGACACCGACTTCTCGGCACGCGGCGTGCGGCGCCTCTCTCCCTCCGCGCGTATCCCCTCGCGGACATCCGGCGGAAGTGAGGACTGCTCCTCTGTTTTTTCCTCTTCTGCGGGTCCGGCTTCCGTTCTTTCATCCTCTGCGGGGACTGCCTCCTGCTCCTCCTGCTCAGAGGCGGTTTCTGTCGTCATTGTTTCGTCATTGGGTTGGCTCATCTTTGATTAATACTCCTTGCACTAGATAACGTCCCGCCTGATAGTTCGGGCAGGTACTGAGGACGACCAGCTTTGAATTGAGATTCAGCTGAACGCCGTGGTTCACATTCGCGGAAACCGACCGCGGATTCTGCGCCTGCTCCAGCCATGCCTTGAATACCTCGTCCTTGCTGAAATCAAACGAGTTCAGGATATGTCTGTCGTCATAGAGGAAGGCGCTGACAATCTCGTAGGTCAGCTTACGGTTTTCCGTATAAATATAAAAGTAGGGATTTTCATTGAAGTAGTCGGCGTCCTCAAAACGGTGCAGATGGGCGAACATGGAACCGTCCAGCATATTGTGACCGTACAGCACCGTCACCCTGTCGCTCCAGTCCTTACTGTTGACAGACTGCGAATAAATCGCTCCGGGGAAGCTGTAGTCCTTCAGATAGTCATGATCCAGATAGAAGTTGTCGCTGTCAGCGCTCTGCAAGACGGGATAGCTGATATTGGTATCAGGCACATAGAGCCACGAATAGATATCGGGGTTCTCTTCCTCCAGCGCGGCGATGTCAAACGGATTCTCCGTCACATCGACATTGACGCTCGGCTTCGTGATTTCCGTGTTGCTCGCGGTAGCGGCGGCGACCAGTTCCATATAGTCATCCTTCGCCTTCAGGGTCATTACCGCCTTATAGACAAGAAAGCCGCACGCCCCGACGCAAATCAGCGCAAACACAACAATAACGGAAATAAGCACTTTCTTGCGGTTTCTGTTCACTATTCTGTCTCCTTTATGTACACTTTGTCGTAACGCAGGGTATAAAAAAAGCCCCTTGAACCAAGAGGCTTTTCACCTGTGCGGATTTATTTCTTCGATTTTACAAGAGCCACGGAAGCCGCGCCGCAGACCGTAAGAGAAGCGGCTATGATTCCGTACACAGCCATATCGGAAGAGCCCGTCTTGGGAGAAATCGGGCTGGTATCCTTTACGCAGACAACGTTGGCACTGTCCTTCGTGCAGGG
>ONSE01000235.1 GCA_900320415.1 uncultured Eubacteriales bacterium | reverse complement strand
GTTGTCGATCGACATCAGGATCATGGTGTCGGTCCTGCCGTGCTCGTCCTCGCCCTTGTTGTCCTCGCCGAACAGCATGACGTTGAGTACTTTGCTGTCCTGCAGGAGCTCTCCCTGACCGATGGTCAGCTGTGTACCGTTGCCGTTCAGCTCCCCGATCGAGGGAGTGGTGGCGCCGGTTTGTCCGCTGTGTTTGCCCGTGTTCGGATCATCGCCTGAAATGTCCACAAAGTTCATGGAGTTGAGCACGGAATAGTAATAAACCAGTCCGCTGCCGCCCAAAAGGAACAGAATGGAAAAAACCAGACACAGGATTCTGCGGACCCTGCCTTTTTTGTTGTAGAGCTTAAACACCTGGGTGTTTGAGCTGATGTCAACTAAGTTGTCATTATTTGCCATATAATTCCTCCCAACCAGGAAAGACACCGAAAGCGATGCCTACAATTCGGTATACAAAAAGATACAATCCATATTTAGGTATTATAACATAATAATTCTAATGAATAATTCTAATTAAGAACAATAGAATGCTGTCGTGCCGAAATTTGTCAGGGATTGCCGCATATATTTGCATAAATTAGCTGGAAACTCAGCCCAGCTCGTCAAGCGGCAGGGAAAAGGCGGGGAGAAATTCCCGCTCAAAGACCTCTGTCTCGGGAAGCCGCATCTCGCGGATGCTCTGCTCGATCGTGTCGCGCGCCCTGCGGAATTCGTCGTTGCCCATGCGCATTTCCTCGATGCATTTGATCAGTGCCGAAAAGCGGTCAGCCGCCTTGACAAAGGGACGGAGTTTTTCGTCTCCGCTGCCGCTTTGCTTGAGGATCGCGGTATAGTCTCCGCGGAAATCCTCGGGCAGCATTGCCGTCAGCCTGTCCGCCGCCCTGTCCTCGATCTCCTTGTAGATATCGCGGATGTCCGCGTTGGCGTACTTGACGGGCGTCGGCATATCGCCCGTGATGATCTCGGTCGCGTCATGGAACACCGCGAGCAGCGCGGCGCGCTCGGGATCAAGATCGCCGCCGAAGCGCTTGTTATGGATGAGCACCAGGCAGTGGGCGAGGATCGCGACCTGCTGGCTGTGCTCGCTGATGTTTTCGAGCCGGGTGTTGTTCATCAATCCCCAGCGGCTGATGTATTTCATGCGTGAAAGCATGGCGTAAAAATGTGACTGTGTCATGGCGTACTCCGTGGTGGTTCATAATATATGGTATTATGCGGAAAAAATTTAGAAAAATTAGTGCAAAAGTATTTTGTTTGTGGTATAATCATATAGTTAATAATTAATCGGCAGCCGAAAGCGCCGCTTTTGACCGCCATCAACCATTATAACCCATAAAATCCAAATGTCAAAGGGTTTTTCACGGAGAAAACAATGACAAACAGACTTTCACGGCACAGGGTCGGAAACAGACATTATCTTGCCCTGACCTTTGCCGCCGCGCTGGTGACAGCGGGGCTGATATTTGTACCGTTCATCATCTGGAACGGCGGTGTGTTCTACTACTTCGGAGACTTCAACGTGCAGGAGATTCCGTTCTATCAGCTTTTGCATTCTCAGGTCAGAAGCGGTGATATGGGATGGAACCACCTCACCGACCTGGGAACGGACACGATCGCGAGCTACAGCTTCTATCTGCTGGGCAGCCCGTTTTTCTGGATGACGATACCCTTCCCGAATGAATTTGTCCCGTATCTCATCGGGCCGCTGCTGATCCTCAAATTCGCCTGCGCCGCCTCTGCGGCGTATCTGTGGCTGCGGCGGTATGTGCGCTTTCCGGGACACGCCGTTATCGGCGGACTGCTCTACGCCTTTTCGGGATTTTCGGTTTACAATGTGTTTTTCTTTCACTTCCACGAGCCGATGATCGCGTTTCCGCTGCTTCTCGCGGCGCTGGACTGCTTTCTCTATGACAGGCGCAGAGGCATTTTCGCAGTGGCCGTCTGCGGCGCGTGCGTGGTGAATTACTACTTCTTTGTCGGTCAGGCGCTGTTCGTGGTGATGTATTTCCTCACCCTCGCCCTGACAAGGACATGGAGATTCAGGCTCAGGGAGTTCTTCCTGCTGGCAGCGGAGGTTGTTATCGGTTTTGCGGGGGCGATGTTCCTCCTCTTGCCGAGCGTGCTCGGTCTGCTGGGCAATCCCCGTCTGGACAGCTATCCCAAGGGCTGGAACGCGCTGGTCTATGACAGACCGCAGCGTTACTGGCTGATGATTCTCGCGTTTTTCTTCCCTGCGGATATTCCCGCGCTGCCCACCTTCACGCCCGAGTCCAACTGCAAGTGGGCGAGCGTGGCGGGCTGGCTGCCGCTGTTCGGTATGACGGGTGTGATCGCGTATCTGCAGCTGCGAAAGCGCACATGGCTGAAAAAGCTGATGTGGCTTCTGATACTGTTCGCGGCGGTGCCCGCGCTGAACAGTATGTTCCAGATCCTCAATATTTCGATCTTCTACACGCGCTGGTTTTATATGCCCGTGCTGCTCTTCACGCTCGCTACGCTGCGTGCGGTGGAGGAAAAGGGTGCCGACTGGGACCGCGCCATCCGCTGGTCGGCGGGACTGACCGCGGGAATGACGGCGCTCATCGGTCTGATGCCGAACGTCGCCAACGAGGACGATACGGAACGGTTTTTCCTCGGCGTACAGGCTGACCGCGCACGGTTCTGGATCCATGCTCTGTTCGCTCTGGCGGCGCTTCTCGCGTTCGTTCTTCTCTTCCGTAAGTTCGGAGGGTCGCGGAAGCACTTCTTTTTCGCGGCGGGAACGGGTGTGATCGGCGTCGTCCTGCTCACCTCCTACTTCATTGTGGGAACGGGTGTGCTGGGCAGCGGCACTACCGAGAATATCAAAAACGACATCATCAACGCGCGGGAGGCTATCGAGATAGACGACCTCGAAAGCGTGCGCTCGGATTTCTACAAGGCGACCGACAATACCGCCATGTTCTGGAAGGTGCCGAGCATCAACTGCTTCCAAAGCTCTGTGTCCCCCTCTATTATGCGGTTCTATAAAATGGTGGGGATCACGCGTGACGTCGCCTCGCGTCCCGACTATAACGCCTACGGACTGCGCCCGCTGTTCAGTACCAAATACTTTTTTGACAGCGACCGCGACAACGATGACCGCTCGCAGGACTGTTGCTTTGTTGACGAGGACGGCAAGACAAAAATGCCCTGCTGGAAATACCTGAAAACCTGCAGCCATTTTGACATCTACGAAAACGAGTGCTATATCCCCATGGGCTTCGCCTTTGACACCTATGTCACGGAGGAGGAGTTTGACCGCATTTCCAACAGCAACAAGCCGCAGGCGCTTCTCAACGCCCTCGTGCTGACACGGGAGCAGATGGAGCGCAACGCCGATATCACGGGCTATGACGCGGAGAAATATGAGCCGCTCTACAGTGATGAGCCGAGCAGCTTCAAGAGCGTGACGGACAGCTTCACCTACGGCGAAAAGGCGTACCGAAAGGCGTGCTCCGCGCTGCGGGGACGCTCCTGCAGCGAATTTGCCTACACGAAGGACGGCTTCCGCGCGGTCTTTGAGAACCGCGGGGAAGAGACGCTGCTGTTTTTCAGCGTACCGTTCAGCGAGGGCTTTTCCGCCTATGTCAATGATGTTCCCGTAGGGATCGAGCGGGCGGACTTCGGCTTTATGGCGGTGCGCGTGCCTGCCCATACCGAGAGCGTGATCCTCTTCACCTACGAAACCCCGGGACTGAAAACGGGAAGCTTTGTCAGTATTGCCGCGCTGGCGGCTTTCGCGGCGTACCTTGCCGCCGTTATCCTACACAGAAGAACAAGGAGAAAAAACGATGCTTTACAATAAAATTTTAGAGTACCAAGACGAGCTGTTCGCAGACCTCAATGAGCTGATGGCGATTGAGTCAGTTGACGGCGCGCGCGACGTAGACTGCGCCGCCGCTCTGGATTTTATTCTGAAACGCGCGGCTGATTTTGGCCTGACCTCGGAAAAGGTCACGGAAAAGAGCGCCCAGGTGGAGCTGGGAGAGGGAGGCAGGCTTTGCGGCGTGCTCTCTCACCTCGATGTTGTTCCCGCGGGCAATAACTGGTCGGTCGATCCCTTCGCGCTTACCGAGAAGGAGGGCAGACTGTTCGGCAGGGGCATTGCCGACGACAAGGGCGCCGCTCTGGTGACGCTTTACTGTCTGCGCGCCCTGAAGGAGATGGGCGTGCAGGGAAAAAACACGCTGCGCGCCATCTACGGCACCGCCGAGGAAACGGGAATGACCGACATGGACGGCTACTTTGCCGAACGGCCGCTCCCCGATCTGGCGTTTACGCCTGACAGCGAGTACGGGGTGTGCTTTGCCGAAAAGGGCATTCTGCAGCTCGAGATCAGCACCCCCGCCAACGAGGC
>ONSE01000237.1 GCA_900320415.1 uncultured Eubacteriales bacterium | reverse complement strand
ATATCGATCGTCCTGATTCCCTTTTTGGAACGTTTTTCCATCGGAATGGATTCCTGTTCCAGCAGCTCCTTCAGCTGCGCGCAGATTTTGGAAGAGGGGATCTTATCATTACCGATCCGAACGGTAAAAGCGGCATAGGCAACCTTGCCTGCTTTCATCATAGCCTCAGTGGCATCAAACACGCGAAGGCCGCGAGGCAGGCAGGCATTGAGCCTGTCCGGGATTTCCGCAAGTGAAAAACTGTCATCCTCGAGCTTGACATCCATGCACTCGTTGATACCGCGGAAACCGAGAGACAGCGGCAAAGGAAAGGTCGCAAAGGGATGAGGATTAAATCCCTCCGTGTGCCAGATGGGAAGCTTGCTCTTGTGCAGCGCGCGGAGCATGGTACGATTGAGATCAAGGTGAGAGATGTAGCGGCACTCATAGTCCTTCTTAAACCAGATTCTGACGTTTCTCAAAACAAACTCCCTCCCCGTACTTTGCCGCTCCGCATCCGCTGCATTGCAGACGGCAGTGCGGTGTAGTGGTGCTTTCATATGCCTTTTCACATTCCTTACGCAGGAACGCCTTCGTCACACCGTAGTCGAGATGATCCCACGGCAGTATTTCATCAAAGGAGCGGCGGCGATTCGCATAAAACGCGGGATCTATCCCGCACTCCTCAAATATCTCCATCCATTTTTCCAGACTGAAGCAATCATTCCAGCCGTCAAAGTGAAAGCCTCGCTCACAGGCAAGCTCCAGCGCTCTGCAGAGCTTTCTGTCGCCCCGGGCGAACACAGCTTCCAAAAAGCTGGTGTCCGCGTCGTGATAGTTAAAGCTGATTTTTTTGGTGGTGATGCTCTCCTTGATGTGCGCCTGCTTTTCATGCAGGACGGGAATCGTATCCTGAGGTTCCCATTGAAACGGTGTAAAAGGCTTGGGAACAAAGGACGACGCGGAAACAGTGACGCGCACCGATTTCCCCTTCGGGCGGTCAGGAGTCTGATAGTAAGTATCCACCACAGACTGACCGAGCTGCGCGATAGCGGCAACATCCTCCATTGTCTCTGTGGGCAATCCGATCATGAAATAAAGCTTGACGGTTGTCCATCCTCCCGCGAATGCGGTCGCACAGGTCTGCATCAGCTCGTCGTGGCGCACATTCTTATTGATAACATCGCGCATACGCTGACTTCCTGCCTCGGGAGCGAACGTCAGACCGCTTTTGCGCACTGTTTTTATCTTATTCATGATCTCGTCGGTAAATCCGTCTACGCGCAGCGAGGGAAGGGAAATGCTGACCTTCTCTTCCTTGCACCAGTCTGTGAGAAGCTCGAGCAGCGGAACAATTCTGCTGTAGTCACTGGAGCTGAGCGAGGAAAGAGAAACCTCGTCATAACCGGTATTCTCGCACAGTGCCCTGCATTGCGCGTTGATCACCTCAGGCGATTTTTCACGGACAGGACGGTACAAAAATCCCGCCTGACAAAAACGGCATCCGCGGATACAGCCGCGAAAAATCTCCTGCACCGCACGGTCATGGACGATCTCCACCAACGGCACGACAAAATTGTCGGGATAATAGGACTCATCCATCTTTTTCATCAAACGTTTGTGGATCACGGCAGGCGCAGTTCCCTTGGGAGCAAAGCTTTTGATGGTGCCGTCCTCATGGTACGTGACCTCATAGAGAGAAGGGACATATACGCCCTCGATCCGGGCACAGAGCTCGAGGAATTCCCGCTTGCTCTTCCCCTCCGCCCTGCATTGGCGAAACAGCTCCATCACCTCGAGATCAACCTCTTCTCCCTCGCCGATAAAGAATAGATCAACAAAGTCAGCAACAGGCTCGGGATTGCAGGCACAGGGACCGCCCGCGACGACAATATTTTTCAGCTCGGTCCTGTCGGCAGACCTGATGGGAATATTGCTGAGACGGAGCATATTCAGCATATTGGTGAAGCTCAGCTCGTACTGCAATGTAAATCCAATAAAATCAAAATCCGAAACAGGGTCGCCGCTTTCCAAAGCGTAGAGCGGAATATGATGCTCACGCATCAGCTCTTCCATATCCACCCAAGGGGCGAATACTCTTTCACACCAAATATATTCCACCTGATTAAACAGGCTGTAGAGGATCTTCATACCGAGGTGCGACATTCCCACCTCATAGGTGTCGGGAAAACAAAACGCAAACCGCACATCAACCTGTTTTTTATCTTTAATGACCTCGTTGAGTTCACCGCCGACATAGCGTCCCGGCTTCTGAACCTTCAAGAGGAGCTGTTCGACTTCCTTGCTGACCATAGATTACCTCCGTCAGTAATATCTCTCCTGTTGTGTAAGCAAAGAAAGAATAAGATAAGCGCATACGCAGAGAAGAGAAAAATTGTAATGAGAATGAAACAAAATGAGAAAGCCTGCCGCCGCGAGCGGAAAAAGCAAAACAAAAGCGACACGGTAAACATACTTCTCCGCCCGCTCCTGAGAAAGATGTTTGCACAGTAAAATGTATAGAAGCTGTCCGCCGTCCAACGACATAACGGGCAAAAGATTAAACAGCCCTACCGAAAGATTTGCCGCAGCGAAAGGCATGGTCTGCTCCACCCCTAACCAGTATAACAGAAAAGCTGACAGAAAACAAATAAAATTCGCCGCGGGACCAAAAAAAATAATTAAAATATTCTCTCTCTCCGTCCTTTTATGTCGGGAACCGTCGAGAATGCAGATTTCAAACAACGATACTCTGATCACGTCCGGGAAATATCCCAGCCGTTTCATCATCAGCAAATGTCCCGATTCGTGGATAACAACAGCCATCACACAAAACAGAAAGCCCTGAAACACATCAAGAATCACGGCAGCGGCAGCAAGACAAAGGAGCAGATAGGAAATCTCAATTTTCGTCCGGAACAGCTTGAATTTCATCGGGCGTTGCCTTGCGCAGGAGCGCGTCAAAATCAATCGGTTTTTCTGTGTCAAGGATTGCGGAATGGCTGAGATTTGTATAGTACCATTCCCTCACCGCCGCGTAAACCTCTCCCCCGGCTCCCTTCAGCACAAGGGCGCAGAGTCCAAGAACCAGACAGACGATCAGCTGCAGCGTAAGCACAAGCTGCCCGGGAGGGTTCATAGGTTTCGGAGCTTTCCGGGTATGCTCCTCGGAAAGCTCCTCTCCCGCCTCCCGAAAAACGGGATATTCCGGCTGTGTCACATCCTGCCAGTTTTCGTCATAGATAATTGTATCGTACTGTTCTTCCAAAAGTATCACCTCAATGCAAATATATGCACTGAGGTGAGGTTTTAGTTGAGCTTTTTGAAATCGCCCTTGACGAGGTTGAGGAAAAAGCAGACGGCGAGAATCAGACAGCCTATCTCCGCGATTGGGAAAGCGTACCATACCGCCTGAACGCCCGCTGTCAGAGAAAGGGCAAACGCCACAGGCAGTAAGATGACCAGCTGACGGCAAACGGACATCAGGAGGCTGCGAACACCCTTACCGACCGCCTGGAACAACGTGGTAAACAAAATACCTGCGGCAGCGGGAAGAAAGCAAAGACTGATGATGCGGAACGCGGGAACGCCGACGTCCATCAGTTCCTGACCGCCGCCGAACATGGAAATAAGCCTGTCGGGAATCAGCCACATCAGCAGTACGCCGATGAACATAATGATGAGCGCAATCACAATACCGCACTTGAGAGCGGAATAGACGCGCTGCCTGTTGCGCGCGCCATAGTTATACCCGATAACAGGCATAACCCCCTGATTGAGTCCGAAGCAGGGCATAAATACGAAGCTCTGCAGCTTGAAATAAATACCAAATACGGTAACGGAGACCGCCGAACCCGCCGCCATAAAAATGGAATTGATTCCGAGCATCATAATCGCGCCGATACTTTGCATAATGATGGAAGGGAGACCGACGGAATAGATATTTTTGAAAATGGCAGCCTGCGGACGAAAGCCCTTCAGTGTGACCTCAATCTGATGATTTTTCTTAAAAAGAACAATAATAGCAAAAAGCATTCCGCAGAACTGTCCGAAAACAGTCGCAATCGCCGCTCCCGTGACTCCCATCTCCGGGAAAAAGCCGATACCGAAAATCATCAGCGGATCGAAAATAATATTAACTATCGCGCCAAGCAGCTGAAACAGCATGGGATATATCATATTTCCCGTCGCCTGCAGCATTTTTTCAATCATCACCTGAATAGTGGAAAAAATCGAAAAGCACAGCACCACACGGAGATACTGCACACCACAGTCAGCAGTATGCGCGTCTGATGTGAACAGTCCCATAAACGGCTCCACGGCAAAAATGCCGAGAGCCAGAAATACCGCGTATGTAAAAAGACAGGTCACCAGACCATGGGTAGCCGCTGCGTTTGCCATGGAAAAATCCTTCTCCCCCAGCTTTCGCGACACAAGCGAGTTGACACCGATCGCCGTTCCGACAGCGGCAGCGATCAAAAACAGCTGCAAAGGATACGCAAGTGAAATCGCGGTCAGACCTGCCTGATCATAGTTGCCGATAAAGATACTGTCAACAACATTGTACATCGCCATTATCGTCATGGAAAACATGGCGGGAAGTGACATGGACAATATCAATGGCAGCATGGGCTTATTGCCCATTTTGTTTTCGGTTTGAACCTCTTGACTCATTCTCTTCCCCTCTTTCTTTTTTTGATTCGGATATAAAGCACAAAAAAGAGCAGCATCAATGCTGTTCCTGTCAAAACGCCCGAAAAATCGAGCCAAACATCGGTTATCTGTCCCGCTCTCCCTTCTGAAAACAGCTGGATGGTTTCATCGGTCAGCGCCGAGACAAGACCCGTGAAAAGAACCGCCGCCAGATAGCGGTACGGCCGCGCCCTGTCGAAGGAATATGCGCAGGAAACGAGCAGCGTTCCTATTACGGTGTATTCCGAAAAATGCGCGAGCTTCCTGACGAACAGTCCCGTTAACTCCCGGTGAATTCCAAGTCCGGAAAGCAGGGCGGAAAGAAAAGCCAAGACACTATTGCTTTCCTTTGACGACTCGCTCGCGGGCATGGCGGAATGGATAAAAGCAAAGGCGATCATACCCGCCGTCAAAGCAAACACAATCACCCGAAAACGGACAGAAGTTCCCTGATTCATGCAATCACTCCTCTTGTGGGAGCCTCTAATCATTCCATGTCATGCAGAAGTGCGGAAGATTTATGGCAGAATGTTGTCAAAGCTCCGCAGGAATACTGACGTATTTCAAAAAGATTTGGCAAGATGATGCCGTGAAAATTTCGTGCTTATGCGCGGCAGGGAATTTTTAGAGGTTCCCTTGTATATTTTACACGATTATGCAGGCTTGTCAATGAAAATGAACGGATTTTAACAATATGTGTCACAATCTACGAAAGACTGCTTTTCCTATTGAAAAAAAGCACAACTTCTGCTATACTGTTTTTCGACACTATGAAAGGGAGAATCGTATGCTTATTAAATATCTGACAGTTTTCTTCATTTCCATGGTTCCCATCGTGGAACTGAGAGGCGCGATTCCCGTTGCCGTCGGTATGGGAATGCACGGATGGGATCTCGTATGGGCCTATGTGATCGCCGTGATCGGCAATATGCTGCCTGTTCCTCTGATTTACTTTTTCGCAAGAAAGGTGCTGATCTGGGGTAAGGATAAAAAGTATATCGGCAAGTTTTTCACCTGGTGCTACAATAAGGGCGAAAAGGGCGGAGAAAAACTCAAGGCAAAGGCAGGCAAGGGTCTGTTTATCGCCCTGATGCTCTTTGTCGGTATCCCCCTTCCCGGAACCGGAGCGTGGACCGGTACCCTCGCGGCGAGTTTTCTGGATATCGGATTCAAAAAAAGTACGATCGCGGTCATGTTCGGCGTTCTGATTGCAGGTGTGATCATGGGCGCGGCGAGTCTTGCGGTCAGTATGGGCGCAGGCGGTATTTTCAGCTGTCTTGCCCCGAAATAAGATGAAAAAGGCAGCCGAGAGCTGCCTTGCTTTTTAGGTGATAGTATGAACAATCGGTATGATGCCGTCATCATCGGCGCAGGCGCTTCCGGCATGATGTGCGCCATTGCTGCCAAACAAAATAATCACTCGCTGCGCATCGCGCTGATCGAAAAAAACGACCGCGTGGGGAAAAAGCTGCTTGCTACGGGAAACGGCAGATGCAATCTGACCAACTGTCACATCACGCCGGAACATTATTTCGGCAGCTTTCAGCGGCAGGCGGGCAATATTTTTGCAAAATATGACAGCAGCTTTTTGCTGCGGTATTTTAGCTCACTCGGACTCCTTGCCTCCTCGGACCATGAGGGAAGAGTTTACCCGTTGTCGAGACAGGCAAGCTCCGTGCTCGATGTCATGCGTTTTAGCTGCGAACGGTTGGGCGTGGAATTCTTTTGCGGAGAGACTGTTTGCAGCGTCAGGAAGCAAAGGGAGTTTATCATTAAATCCAAATCAGGAGAATGGATTTCCGATAAGCTGGTAATTGCCTGCGGCTCCAAGGCGGCTCCAAAGCTGGGCGGTTCCGCGAGCGGCGCAGATATATTGAAGAATTTCGGACACACAATCGTCCCGTTCTCACCCGCTCTCTGCCCTCTCAGAGTCAACTCCGATGTGCTGAAATCACTCAAGGGATTGCGGGCTAACGGAAGGGTATCCCTTCTTCATCGTGACCGCGCAGTGAGATCCGAGCGTGGTGAAATACAGTTTGCGGATACAGCGCTTTCGGGGATATGCGTTTTTAACCTTTCGCTCTACGCGCGCCAAGGCGACAGGGTGACGGTGGATTTATTTGACGATATTTCCGAGTCGGAATTATTCAAGCTCCTGATAAAGAATCGATCCCTCTTTTCTTCTCTGACGATCGATAATATTTTCACGGGTATTTTGCAGAAGCGGCTGGCACAGGCGGTGTTAAAAATACTCGGATTCCGGGATTTTTCCCAAATATGCGGCGCAGTCTCCAAAAACGAATTAAAGCAGATCGCAGAAAAAGTAAAGAAAATCTCCTTCGAAATCACCGATACGACGGGCTTTGAACAAGCTCAGTGCGCACGCGGCGGTGTATTGGGAGAGGAAATAGACGAAACCTCCATGCAGAGTAAAAAAATGAGAAAGCTCTATATCTGCGGAGAAACGATTGACCTTTGCGGCGAATGCGGAGGATATAATCTTCATTTTGCCTTTGTAAGCGGCATTATAGCAGGAGAACATCTATGATTCGTGTTAACAACATACATATACCCTTGGACTACGACGACAATACACTGCGTCAAAGGCTGTGCAAAGAATTAGGAGTAGACAGCAAGGCGATCAGAAGCGTACGCATTTCCCGACGCTCTGTAGACGCGAGAAAAAAAGAGCATATCTTCTTTCTCTGTTCCCTCGACGCGGAACTGACCGTCAATGAGGACAAAGTACTCAAAAGAACAAAAAATGCTGTCAAGGCGGAACCGTATGAGTATCATCTGCCCGAATGGAAGGGAGGCGCCTCCCCTGTCGTAGTCGGTATGGGACCTGCCGGCTTGTTTGCGGGGCTGATTCTCGCACAAAGCGGCGCAAAGCCTGTTATTATTGAGCGCGGCCGTGATGTGGAAAGCAGGACCGCGGATGTCAACCGATTCTGGCTGACAGGCGCGCTGGATATGCAATCCAATGTTCAGTTCGGTGAAGGCGGCGCGGGTACCTTTTCCGACGGTAAGCTGAACACGGGAACAAAGGATCCCCGGCAGAGAAAGGTTTTGGAGGAATTTGTCCGACATGGCGCTCCCGAGGAAATCCTTTATAACGCCAAACCGCATATTGGCACGGACAAGCTGAAAATAACCGTTAAGAATCTGCGCGAGGAAATCATTTCATCGGGCGGCACCGTACTTTTTGAAACCACATTAACAGGCTTTCATGTTTCTGACGGAGCAATTGCTGCCGCGGTTGTTGAGCGAAACGGAAGTCGGGAGATCATTGAAACCGACTGCATTATTCTCGCGGTCGGTCACAGTGCGAGAGACACGTTCGAAATGCTGCAGAGCAAGGGTCTTCCGATGGAAGCGAAGCCTTTCTCGGTCGGCGCCCGCATAGAGCATCTCCGCGAAAAAATTGACAAAGCGCAGTACGGCAGCTTCGCGGGAAACAATCACCTCGGAGCCGCCAATTACAAGATGAATATTCACACTGACAACGGCAGAGGGACCTACACGTTTTGTATGTGTCCCGGAGGAACGGTTGTCAATGCCTCCAGTGAGCCGGGTATGCTCTGCACGAACGGTATGAGTGAGTTCGCGCGGAACAGGGTTAACTCCAACGCTGCCCTCCTCGTGAGCGTTACACCAGAGGATTTTCAGAGTGACAGTCCTCTCGGAGGAATGTACTTTCAGAGAGAGCTCGAAGCGAAGGCTTTTGCGCTGGGGGGAGGCAATTACCGCGCGCCCGTCCAAAGGGTATCTGATTTTATGAGGAATCAAAAATCAGAAAGAATCGGCGAGGTTACGCCAAGCATCACCCCGGGCTTTACGCTAAGCGATCTGAACACCATACTTCCCGGGGACGTCTGCCATTCCATGAAACAGGCAATTACGGGTATGGGACGGAAGCTGAAGGGATTTGATCACCCCGACGCGGTTCTGACCGGACTGGAAACAAGAAGCTCCTCCCCCGTGAGAATTCTGCGCGATATGGAAACCCTGGAAAGCGCAGGTGTTCACGGTTTGTATCCCTGCGGCGAGGGCGCGGGCTACGCGGGCGGCATTATTTCCGCCGCTGTGGACGGCATCAAATGCGCTGAAAAAATCATCAAAAAAACGGCAACGTGACGCTGCCGTTTTTTACCGTAAAGGGGCAGATGTGCGAAACATCTGCCCCTTTGAATTGCCCCGGTTTATTGATTTCTTTTCTCGTCTGAGGGTGATTGCGCGACTCGTGCCAGTATCGAGAACGCGGACAAAAAGCTGATCAGAATATAGAGCAGCAGCGCGATCAATGAGCCGAGCGAGAGGAAATTGACGGTTACGACCGTCAGAATAGACAGCACACCCAGCAGGCAGCAAAGAATGGAAACAAGGTTTTTCACGTTGCTCTCCTTATCCAGCGCGCAGAAGAAGAATCCGACAATGGGAATGATGGCGAAGATGAAATTGACGGGCAGGAACATCGACGCGGCGGAAAAGTCCGCTTCTGCCATACCCGTGGTATTTCCCGTTCCAAGCGCGCTGAGCATTTCCACAACGGAGTAGGAATAAAGCTTGTCGCCGTCAATATACTGATAAAACGGGAAGGTACACATGACAATTTCAAAAAGATAGAGCGTGCAGAGCACCAGCCTGAGCCTTTTTCGGGTTTTGTTTTCCGGTATTTTATTCATTTT
>ONSE01000238.1 GCA_900320415.1 uncultured Eubacteriales bacterium | reverse complement strand
TGACGAGCTGGCGGAGTATCCCTGCCTGTCCTTTGAGCAGGGCGGCAACGGCTCCATGTACTTCGCCGAGGAGATCCTGACGAATTTTCCGTATCCGCGCACCATCAAGGCGACTGACCGCGCCACCATGCTGAATCTGATGGTTGGCTTGAACGGCTATACGCTTTGCTCGGGCATCATCTGCGAGGAGCTCAACGGCAGCGATTATGTCGCGGTGCCGTATGAAGCTGACGCAGAACACCCGAGCGAAAAAATGCGCATCGGCTACATCTGCAAGAAGAAAATGCACCTGAGCCGCGTTGCCAAGCTGTATATTGAGGAAATAAAGAAATATCTGGGAGTATGAGATGCCTGTCATTGATTTTCACGCGCATATTTATCCGAATAAAATAGCCGAAAAGGCGACGAACGCCACCGCGGATTTTTACGGTATTTCGCCTGCCTGCATCGGCACAGGCGACGAGCTGCTCAAAGAGGGCAAAAGAGCCGGAATCGATGAATTTGTCCTTTTGCCTGTCGCGACAAAGCCCGGGCAGGTGCGCCATGTCAACGCTTTCATTCTCGAAGAAGCTGCCGCGCACAGGGAATTTCACGGCTTCGGCACGCTGCACCCCGATTGCGATAATATCATGGAGGAAGCGGAATATATTCTTAATGCAGGCTTGAAGGGCATCAAGCTCCATCCCGACACCCAGCGGTTCAACACGGACGATAAGCGGCTGTTTGAGGTGTTCGACGCGATTCAGGGAAGGCTTCCGCTGCTGGTTCACTGCGGCGACAAGCGGTTCGATTTTTCCCATCCCGCGCGCCTGAAAAGAGTGATCGACAATTTTCCGAAGCTGCAGGTCATCGCCGCCCATCTGGGCGGCTGGTCGCTGTTTGAGGAAGCCTTCGCCATTCTGCGAAATACGGACTGCTGTCTGGATATCTCCAGCTGCACGATGTTTCTGCCGCCTGAAACGGTGGCAAGATATATCGCGGGCTACGGCGCGGACAGGATTTTGTTCGGCACGGATTTCCCGCTCTGGAGCCCGAAAACCGAGGTGGATGCCTTTCGAAGACTGCCCCTCAGCGCGGGGGATTTTGATAAGATCGCGTACAAAAACGCGCTGCGTATTTTAAAAAACTAATAGGCAGAACCTATTACCTACTATACCTATCAGATATTAGACAATTAACAAAAACCATGATAAAATAGAATCACTGAAACGGAAAGGAGAGAGCACCATGACCAAGCGCAATGCGATGTGTATGAATACAATGCTGTGTACGATGCAAAAGGGATTCTTCTGCGTTGTGGCTTGCTGCGCGCTCCGAATGTGAAGGGCATTTCTGCGTTCACGGAGGAAGTCAGCGCCTGACTTCCGTTTTTTTTTTGTGCCCGAAAACGGGCGGAAAGGGAGTAATCACATGAAAAAAGTAATGATCGTCTGTATCATCGCGCTTGTCGCCGCGTTCAGCGTGACAGGCTGCGCATCGACAAACGCATCCACACAAAGCGGTCACAGCGAAAGCACAACGCACGACTGCTGCAAGGACAAAGACGCAACATCCTCCGAGGTTCCCGACTGCTGCAGGGACAAGGAACACGCGGACAACGATACATCCAAAACCTCAGATATCCCCGACTGCTGTGCGGGAGACTGATGGAAAAAGTAATCAACACATTTTGAAAGGGTAATCCATATGAAAAAAAGAATTCTCGCGGCTCTCTTTGCCGCCGCATTGACAGTAACCGCCTTTGCGGGTTGTAATACAGCTTCTTCCAACGCTTCTTCCGAGACCTCCGCTTCCGCAGCCGCCGCGAAAGAGTCGGGAACGGAAGCAGAAAAGGCAACGCTCGAAAAAACGAGCTTCAACCTCGGACACCTCAACTCCACCGCACACCTTCTCGGCTTTGTTGCCAAGGAGGAGGGCTATTTTGAGGAAGAGGGACTCGACGTCACGCTCACCCTGTTCTCTTCCGCCGCGGAGCTTTCAAGCGGTCTGGAATCCGAAAAGCTCGACGTCGCCTTTATCGGTTCGGTTCCCGCGCTGACCTTCCAGAGCAAGGGACACGACCTGACCATCTTTGGCGGTGAGATGACAAACGGTCACGGCTACGTGATCAAGCCCGAGTACGTCGAGGGCAAAACCGACTGGGACGTTTCGATTCTCAAGGGCAGAAACGTCGCCTCCGTCAAGAACTCCGTGCAGGACGCGGAGCTGCAGATCTTATTGAAGGATAAAAATATCGAGATCGGCGAGGGAGAGGACAAGGTCAACATCGTCTACTTCGACAGCCAGAAGGACGCCTACAACGCGCTCCAGAACGACACCATCGATGCGGCTTCCGCGTATTCGCCCTACACCTCTCTTGCCGAGAGTCAGGGCTATAAAATCGTTTACCGCTGCTCCGAGGAAGAGCTCCTCAAGAATCAGCCCTGCTGCCGTCAGGTCGCCACGACCGAGGCGCTTTCCAAGTATCCCAACTCCTACAACGCGTTTGAACGCGCGTTAATTAAAGCGTATAAGTTTACGCAGGAGAACAAGGAACAGACCGTCAAGGATATCAAGAAGTACATTGATATTGAGGAGAACCTGATCAACACCGAGGTGTACGGCGGCTACGGAACATCCGTTCCCGACCCCGACAAGCAGGGCACTGTCGCTCTCAAAAACTCCATCGTGGAGCTGGGCTACACCGAGGATTACGACATCGACAAGCTCTATAACACAGATATCTACAAGAACGCTCTGGCAAGCCTGATCAAGGAGAATCCCGACGATACAATCTACGCGGAGCTGCAGGAGCATTTCGACAAATACGAGTAAAATATAATACCGGGATGAAGGTTTATGAGTAAGATAGAGATCAAAAATTTATCGGTTGACTACACCGAGAAGAAGAACCGCTTCACCGCCTTAAAGGATGTCAGCTTTTCGATCGAGGAGGGCGAGTTCGTCAGCATCATCGGTTCCAGCGGCTGCGGAAAAAGCACGCTTCTCAGCATTCTGGAGGGTATCAACTTCCCGACGTCGGGAGAAATCCTGATCGACGGCGAGCCGATCAAGGGCACGGGTACCGACAGAGGCGTTGTGTTCCAGCACTATTCGCTGTTTCCGTGGATGACCGCGAGGAAAAACGTCGCGTTCGGTGTCAAGCAGGTCAATAAGTCCGCGTCCAAGGCGGAACGTCTGCAAATCGCGGATGAGTTTCTCGAAAAGGTCGGACTGGAAAACTTCAAAAACAAATATCCCTCACAGCTTTCGGGCGGTATGCAGCAGCGTGTGGCGATC
>ONSE01000241.1 GCA_900320415.1 uncultured Eubacteriales bacterium | reverse complement strand
GGGATTCCATGATTCCGACTGATCCGATGATTTTACTCAGTTATCTGAATACAAAGCTGCGTGATGAATATGACTCGCTTGACGCCTTATGTGAGGATTTGAATATAGAGCGGGAGGAAACAGAAAAGAAGCTGCTGGCGGTCGATTACCGCTATGACCCGGAATTGAATCGCTTTAAATAATGTATAGAAAGGCGTAAAAAGTTGGAGAGCTTTATCATCAATCTGGCAGGTGTTCCTGTCGGAATAGAATGCCAGTATTCTTCCACAAAAGAATATTGCCGGCGCTATCTCACAGTTTGCCGGCCTGAATACACCGTAACTGTTACAAATCAGGATATCGAATACGAAAAAGCGCATTTGCAGCTGCCTCACAGTGACGCTTACTATGAAACGCTGGCTTTATACCGGCTGATATGCGAGTGCTTGTGCGAGAGGGATATTTTTCTCCTGCACGGCTCCGCGATTGCGGTAGACGGTGAGGTATACATTTTTATCGCGCCGAGCGGCACGGGAAAATCGACTCACACTGCTTTGTGGAGGAAAGCGCTTTCATCCGAACACGATGTTATGATGGTTAACGACGACAAGCCTCTGCTAAAGGTGACAGAAGAGCGTGTTTTTGCCTGCGGCACACCATGGTCGGGAGTTTATCGTCTGGAAACAAACTGTCAAATGCCCGTTAAGGCAATCTGTATGCTTTATCGCGACAGCAGCAACCACATAGAACCTCTTCCGTCCGACAAAGGATTCAGCTGTCTGTACAGACATTCTTACCTTCCGCGGAATCCCGGTCGGGCAAAGGAGGCACTTGACTTACTGATAAAAACTGCGGAACGCGTAAGCTTCTATTCTCTCGGGTGCAAACCTGATGAGGACGCGGCTTTGACAGCGTTTCAGGTAATGAAAAAGGGAGGAAAAACATGAAACTGAAAAAAGAAATGATAACGCACGAGATGGATGGTTCCCAGATAATGGTATCAACAGATCAGAATGTTTTCTCGGGAATTGTAACAAGCAATAAAAGCGCGGCGTTTATCATCGAGCAGCTCAAGACTGATACCACCGCTGAGAAAATCAAACAGGCGATGTTCGAGAAATATGACGCGCCCTATGAAGTGATCTCCGCGGATGTTGATGACGTGCTGAAAAAACTGCGCGCCCACGGTATTATCGAAGAATAACTGTTACCGGCAGATGGCTTCTGCCGGTTTTCGGTGCGAAACACTGTACAGGGGAGAAAAAACAACATTTCATTTTGAGAGCAACAGTCATACCTCCTGTTTTTTTATCCTGCAAGCCTTGCTTTTTAGTAGAATTTGTTATATAATAGAAATGTTATGATTTAGAAATAAAAAATGGGAGAAAGATTTATGCTGGAACTCAAGAACCTCTCCTTCTGTGTCGAGGAGAACGGCAGGCAGAAAACGATTCTGCAAAACCTGAACCTCACGATTGACAACAGTCGTTTTGTTGTCATAACCGGTCCCAACGGAAGCGGTAAATCCACGCTGGCAAAACTGATCATGGGTATTGAAAAGCCTACGGAGGGACAAATCATCTTCGATGGGGAAGATATCACATCGCTCTCTGTTACCGAGCGTGCCCGCCGCGGAATAAGCTTCGCTTTTCAGCAGCCTGTCCGCTTCAAGGGCATCCGTGTCCACGATTTGCTCCGCCTTGCCTCGGGCAAGGATATTTCCATCACCGAGGCGTGTAATTACCTTTCCGAGGTAGGCTTATGCGCGAGAGATTATATTGACCGTGAAATCAACGCGTCTCTTTCGGGAGGCGAGCTGAAAAGAATCGAAATTGCCACTCTCTTAGCCCGTCAGACTAAGCTCAGTGTTTTTGACGAACCCGAAGCCGGTATTGATTTATGGAGCTTCCAGAATCTGATTCGTATTTTTGAGAATATGCAGAAGGAAATCAAGGACAGCTCCATTGTCATTATCTCTCATCAGGAGCGTATTCTCCGCATCGCTGACGAAATCGTGCTTCTCTCGGGCGGCACCATCAAAAAGCAGGGAAGCGTTGAAGAGATTCTTCCCGAACTGATCGGTACCTCCGCTGCGGTAGACGCCTGCGAGAGATTGAAGTAAGGAGGACGCTATGTTAGGTTTAGACGATATTTCCAAGATGATTCTCTCCGAGGTTGCCGACATCAGCGAGGAGCCGAAAGGAGCGTATAATTTCCGCGTAAACAGCCGGCTTGCGGGCAGAAACACCACAGAGAACATCAATATCAGCTCCAAGACGGATGGTTCGGGCATTGATATTTTTATCAAACCGAACACAAAAAACGAAAGCGTTCATATTCCTGTCGTCGTCAGCGCGAGCGGCATCAAGGAAACGGTATACAACGACTTTTTTATTGGGGACAACTGTGATGTTACGATCGTGGCAGGCTGCGGTATCGACAACTGCGGTTCCCACGACTCGGAGCACGACGGTATCCACCGTTTTTATGTGGGAAAGAATTCACGGATCAAATATGTAGAAAAGCACTATGGCTCGGGCAACGGAGAGGGCAAGCGTATCCTCAATCCCGTAACCGAGGTGTATATGGAAGAAAGCTCCGCCATGGAGATGGAGATGGAACAGATAAAGGGTGTGGATTCCACCGACCGTATGACAATTGCCGAGCTGAAGGCGGGTGCCAAGCTGATTGTCAAGGAGCGTCTGATGACGCACGGCAGTCAAACCGCTGTCAGCGGCTACAAGGTTTCTCTCAATGGGGATGGCTCAACCGCTGACGTAGTATCGCGCTCTGTCGCGAGGGATACTTCGTCCCAGACCTTCAACGCCTGCATCGCGGGAAACGCGCCGTGCAGCGGTCATACGGAATGCGACTCCATCATTATGGACAGCGGCAGGATCCTGGCGGTTCCGTCGCTGGAGGCGAACAACGTTGACGCTATGTTGGTTCACGAGGCGGCAATCGGAAAAATCGCGGGCGATCAGCTTATCAAGCTGATGACGCTGGGACTGACCGAGGCGGAAGCGGAAGAGCAAATCATCAACGGCTTTCTCAGTTGATTTTCCCGGAAATACAGCGGCAGTTTATTTCAACTGCCGCTTCACCTTGTTATATTAATTCAGAAGGAAAATTCCGAGGTTCAGATAGGTCGCGAACAAAACCCAAACGGTGTAGGGGATTTGCAGAAGTCCCGCCGTTTTGTTCCGGCGATAAAAGCGGACGAGCATGATGATCACCAGCGCGTCGAGAAGCAGCAGCCAAAAAAACGCGAATAAGCGCCATTTGAGCACAAAGAAGGCGATTGGCCAAAGCAGATTGACTCCGAGCTGAAAATAATAAATCAGCTTATCCGTGTCATCGGGGGTCGATTTGTCCTTGACGATGCCGTAGGATACTCCCATGAGGATATACAAAACAGTCCAGACAATGGGGAAGAGTATTGAGGGCGGCGACAGCGGTGGCTGACGCAGCGTACTGTAATCCATGGCGCCCGAGGTCAGCAGACCGACAGCGCCTCCGAGCAGCAGCGGTACAAGAATGGACGTCGCATAGATTCTGAACTTAGACATAACATCGCTCCGTTCGATTGTTTTTCAGTATTACTATATGAAGCGCGCAGCGCTTTTATGTATCATTTTAGGGAATCTCTAATAATTCAATGTCGTGCAGAAGTGCGGAAGATTTATGGCAGAATATTGTCAAAGCTCCGCAGGAATACTG
>ONSE01000242.1 GCA_900320415.1 uncultured Eubacteriales bacterium | reverse complement strand
TGAATCATCGTTTTAAGTCCTTTGAGTTAATATCAATTGTTACGGGGCCGTCGTTGAGCAGGCTGACCGCCATGTCCGCGCCGAAAACGCCCTGCTCGACCTTCGCGACGCCGTTGCCGCGGAGCTTCCGGCAAAAGTATTCGTAGAGCGGCTCCGCCTTCTCGGGACGCGCCGCCGCGATGAAGCTGGGGCGTCTGCCGTGGGAACAGTCCGCGCAGAGAGTGAAGTTCGAAATGACGAGCACCTCTCCGCCGATATCGCTGAGGGCGAGGTTCATCTTGTCATTTTCATCGGTGAATATCCGCAGTCCCGCCACCTTGTTGGCAAGCACCTCGGCTTCCTTTTCATCGTCGTCCTGCTCCACGCCGAGGAGGATCAGAAAGCCCTGCCCGATTTCTCCGACGGTCTTTCCCTCCACCTCCACCCCGGCGAAGCGGACTCTTTGCAAAATCGCTTTCATGTATTTCTCCGGATCACAGTCTTTTGATTTCTTCTATTCCGTTGATGTCCGAGAGCTTGGAAATCACGCCTCTGAGGTGATTTCTGCCCATGACGTCAATCGTGACGGTGACAACCGCCCTGTTGTTCTTCGTCTCTCTGGAATTGAGAGTGTGGATATTGATGTGCATACCCGACAGCTTGACGGTGACGTCAGCGAGCAGTCCCGGACGGTCGGTCGCCGTGATCTGCAGCGTGCTGCGGAACGACTCTCCCACTCTGTCCTCCCAGTAGCAGGAGATCCAGCGCTCCGGCTCCTCGCACTGCGAAAGGTCCTTCGGAACGTTGGTGCAGGTGCGCTTGTGGATCGAAACACCGTAGCCGCGGGTGATATAACCGATGATCTCATCTCCCGGGAGCGGGTTGCAGCAGTTGGAGAACTTGATGAGCACGTCATCGTTGCCCTCGATCACCACGCCAGAGGACGCCTTGGTGCGCTTGGCGGGAACGGGCGGAATGGTGATATCCTCGATTCCCTGCGCGTAGGTTTTCTGGTACTCCTCCTTGAGGCGCGGCATGATCTTCCAGAGCTGGATGCCGCCGTAACCCACCGCCGCATAGAAATCGTCGAGGGTATTGTACTGCCTTTTGATGGAGATGCTCTTGAAAAATTCGGGGTATTCATCCTCTGTGAGGTTCATGCCCTGGCGCTTGAACTCGCGCTCGATCATCGCCCTGCCCTCGGCAATGTTCTCGTCACGCTTCTCGTGCTTGAACCACTGGCGGATCTTGGACTTGGCGGAGGCAGTTTTACAGATGTCGATCCACGCACGGTTGGGGTGCTCCTCCTTCTGCGTCAGGATCTCGCAGATATCTCCCGTGCGCAGCTGGTAATCAATCGGAACGATCTTGTTGTTGATCTTCGCGCCGACCATGCGGTGACCTACCTGCGTGTGTATCAGGTATGCCAGGTCAATCGGCGTCGAGCCGCGCGGAAGGCTCACGACATCACCCTTCGGAGTAAAGACGTAGACGTCATTCTCCTCAAAGTCGTTGCGGATGTTGCGCGCGATGTCGGTGGCGTCCTCCGCCTCGAGCTGGTCGAGTATCATCTTCTTGACGCGGTCGATGTTGCGGCGGAGCTTATCCTCGGCGCCGCTGTCGCCCGAAACCATGCCGAGCTTGTATTTCCAGTGCGCCGCAATTCCGTATTCGGCGGTGTAATGCATATCCCAGGTGCGGATCTGCACCTCAAAGGGAATGGCGTTCTTGTCAAGGACCGTCGTATGCAGGCTCTGGTACATATTCGGCTTCGGCATCGAAATATAGTCCTTGAAGCGGTTGGGGATCGGCTTGAAGATGTCATGCACGACGCCCAGCACATTGTAGCAGTCGGAAACGTTGTCGACTATGACGCGGACCGCGAACACGTCAAAAATCTGGTCTATCGTCTGGTTGCGCATGAAGGTCTTGCGGTAGATGCTGTTGATGCTCTTGACTCTGCCGCTGATATAGACGTTAGGGATGGTGTCCCTGGTTTTTTCCAATATCTGCGCCTTGATGGAATCGATGAAGCGGTCCCTCCCCTCCTCATTGAGCAAGAGGGTCTTTTCGATCTCCTCATAGCCGATCGGATCGAGGTACTGGAGAGAACGATCCTCCAGCTCGTCCTTGATCGCCTTGATACCGAGGCGGTGCGCGATGGGCGCAAATACCTGCATATTCTCCAGCGACTTGTCGCGGCGCTTCTGCTCGGGCATACAGTCCATCGTGCGCATATTGTGCAGCCTGTCGGCAAGCTTGATGATGATGACGCGGATATCGTCCGCCATGGCTATCAGCATTTTGCGGATGTTCTCCGCCTGCTGCTCCTCGCGCGAGGAATAGGGGATCTTGGAGATCTTCGTCACGCCGTCGATCAGCTTCGCGACGTCCGCGCCGAACAGCTTGGTGATATCCTCCAGCGATGTTTCGGTATCCTCTACTACGTCGTGCAGCAGGGCGCCGCAGATGGTGTCGGTATCCATTCCCAGCTCCGCGACGATACACGCCACCGAGGTGGGATGGAGAATGTAGGGGATCCCCGAGACCCTGCGCTGATCGCCGTGCCGCGCTTCCGCAAAGGCGTACGCTGATCTGATTTTCTCCATGTCATAGTTGTTGTTCGTAATTGATAGGATATGCTCTAGCTCAGAGAAATCCTGGTAATGAGCCACATTGGAAAACCTGCTCACTGTAACGCCTCCTTTAATGCAATGATGATGGGTGCCGAATCGAGGTTCACCTTGCCGCTCACCTGATTCAGCGTGATACTCGCCCCCGTGATGCCCTCCTCATACGCAATCAGACCCAGCTGCCGCATCGCCTCGAGCATCACGCGGATCCTGCCGAAATTCACCTTGCCGCCCAGCTTGTGGACGAGTGTTTCGGCCGGAAGGCGGTAGCCGCGGTTCGTCTGAAGAAGACGGTAGAGCAGCGCGAAGTCACCGCGCGAGGGAACCAGTCTCTCAATGATCGGACGGGAAAGCGGTCTTCCCGCGAGAAATTCCTCAAACGCGCGGTTGGCGTTGAGGATCCTCTCGCTGTCGTCAGCGCTCGCCTTGACGTCCTTGACGATCAGGGAGACCGACTTCATGCCGTTGTACTCATTGATCTCCATGGTTGCCGCTATATCTATTATATCGCCCTTGACAAAAGGAAATTCCTCGGGGGAGGTAAAAAAGCGCATTGCCCTGATGGCGGCGCCGTTTCGCGAAAGGTGCAGCCGAAGATGCTTATTATTCCCCACAGGAACAATGCTGTCGATCTGCATACGGAAAAAACCGAAAACGGGAGTCGGATTTCCCGCGCCGTAGGGCTGTAAAAGCTCCAGCTCCTCCGCTACCTCTACGCTGATGGTGGCGGGATTGAGCTTGCAGTCTATGTAAAAACGGTCGTACGGCATTTTCGGAATACCTGCCGCAAACTCGTTGATTCTTTTCCGGAATAATTCAATATTTTCAGAGGGAAGGGAGAGTCCCGCCGCCATGGGATGGCCGCCGAAATGCGTGAGCACGTCGGCACAGGCAGCCACCGCGTCGCAGAGCGGAAAGCCCTCCACGCTTCTGCCCGAGCCTCTCGCCTTGTCTCCCTCGCGGGAGATGATGATGGCGGGCTTGCCGAACGCCTCCTTGACGCGGGCGGCGACAATGCCCACAACGCCCTGGCGCCAGCCCTCGCCGTCAATGACAATGACGCGGCCGCGCACCAGCTCGGGTTTTTCACGGACAAGCGCGTCGATCTGAGAAATGATCGCGTTTTCGATTTCCTTGCGCTCCGCGTTCACACGGTTCATTTCCTCCGCGATCGCACCGGCTTCCTGATAATCCTCCGTCAGCAGCAGCTTCAGTGAGTTCTCCGAGGAGCCGAGCCTGCCGACGGCATTGATCCGCGGCACAAGGGTATACGCCACATTGACCGAGGTGAGAAGCCGCTCCCCCACGCCCGCAGCCTGCAGCAGAGCGTTGATGCCCGGGCGGTCAGAGTTGGAAAGGCTGTCCATGCCCCGCTTGACAAACACTCTGTTCTCGCCCTTCAGCTCCACCACGTCTCCGATGGTGCCGAGACTGATGATGTCGGCGTAATTGTCCAGCAGCGTGTCGGCGTCGCAGTACTCTCCCTCCAGCGCCATGATCAGCTTGAAGGCGACGCCCACGCCCGACAGATGCTTGAAACGGCTTTGGCAGTCCGCGCGGTGCGGATCCACCACCGCCACCGCGTCGGGAAGCTCGGCGAGCGGCGTATGATGATCGGTGACAACGGTGTCCATTCCCAGCTCCTTTGCACGGGAGATCTCCTCCCTCGCCGCGACGCCGTTGTCAACGGTAACGATCAGCTTCACTCCCTGCCGCGCGAGAGATTCCACTGCCGCGGTGTTCATCCCGTAGCCCTCGCTCTCACGCGTGGGGATATAGCAGGTAACATTGGCGCCCACCGTTTCCAGATAGGACAACAGAAGGGCGGTGGAGGTGACGCCGTCCGCGTCATAATCGCCGTAAACGCAAATGTACTCCCCGCTGTCGATCGCCTGACGGACGCGCTCCGCCGCCTTATCCATGTCCTTGATCTCCATGGGGTCGGCGATCTCGCTGTCATTGTAGAGAAAATCACGGATCTCCTCTTCCGTCGTGATACCGCGTATCTGCAGCAGCATAGCGATAATGGGCGGCAGACGGTATTCCGCCTGTATGCGGGACGCCTCTGCCTTGTCCAGCGGCGCTACGGTCCATTGCTTCAAAACGGCTCCTCCCTTCCTTTGGTTCGTGGTTCAGATATCAGTGATGGTAAATGCCGAGGGAATCTCTAATCATTCAATGTCGTGAAGATTCCGCACTTATGCACGGCAAGGGATTTTAAGGGGTTCCCTTAAGCATATCCTCGGCGTGCGAAACAGCCGCCTCGGTGATGTTGACGCCGCCGATGATGCGCGCCAGCTCCGAGACCCTTCCGCTGTGGTCGAGGGGCAGCACCTCGGTAAAGGTCCTTCCCTGCTCCACCTGCTTTTTGATGAGATAATGATAATCCGCGAGGGCGGCGATCTGTGCCTGGTGGGTGACGCAGAGCACCTGACAGCCCTTGGAAACCTCGCTGAGCTTGAGTCCGACCTTCTCGGCGGCGGAGCCTGATATTCCCGTATCGACCTCATCGAAAATCAGGGTGTCAACGGTGTCCGTGCCTGCCAGAACGGTCTTGATGGCGAGCATCATGCGCGACAGCTCGCCGCCCGAAGCAATCTTCGCCACGGGACGCGGCGTTTCGCCGGGGTTGGCGGAAATCAGCAGCTCCACCCTGTCAATACCCTTGGGACCGAGGGGGATCTCCTCAAAGCAGGGGACCAGCTCGACGTTGGGCATATTGAGGAAGCTCATTTCCTTCTGCACCTTTTCCGCGAATTCCTTCGCGGTGACGCGGCGCCTCTCGCGGAGAGCCAGCGCTCTCTGCTCCGCCCCGCGCTTTGCCTCGGCGCAGGCGGCAATCAGCTCGTCACGGTTTTTGTCGTAATTCATCAGCTCCTCCAGACGCGCCTGCATGGTTTCCGCCAGGGCGGGCAGCTCGTCGGAGTAGCAATTGTATTTTCTCGTCAGGCGGTTGATCAGATCGAGCCGTTCCTCGATCTCCTCCAGCCGCTGCGGGTCGCTTTCCAGATTGTCCAGCGCGTCGCTGACGCTCTCGGCGCAGTCGCGCAGGTTGTAGTATACATCGGTGAGGCTGTTGCTGATCTCCTCATAGTCGGAGCTGTAGCCCGCCGCGGACTGCATGGCGTTCGCCGCCATGTCCACCAGCTCACAGCCGCTGTTGTCCTCTCCGCTGAGCAGCTCGTGCGCGCGGTGCAGAAGCGAAGAGATCTTCTCAAAATTCATCAGTCCCTCGCGTTCCGCGTTCAGCGCGTCCTCCTCGCCGACTATCACGTCCGCGTCAAAAAGCTCCTGTGTCTGGAAGCTGAGCAGATCGATCTCGCGCAGACGTTCGCTTTCATCGGTGCTCGCCTCGTCCGATTTCTTCTTCAGGACCGAATATTCTCTGTACTTCTCCCTGTAGTCGCGGAGAAGCTCACCCATTCCACCGTAGCTGTCGATGTAGTCGATGTGTGTTTCGGGCGAAAACAGCTCGTAGCTCTCGTGCTGGCCGTGAATGTTGATCAGGTACGGAGAAAGCTCGCGCAGCATGGACAGTGTGGCGGGTCTGCCGTTGATCTTGCAGGCGCTTTTGCCTGACGCGTTGATGGTTCGCTGTAAAATCAGCGTGCCCTCCTCGCTGTCAAAGCCCAGTTCTC
>ONSE01000254.1 GCA_900320415.1 uncultured Eubacteriales bacterium | reverse complement strand
GCTCGGGCGCGAAGGTGGGAATCCCCTTGAACTGAACCTTATGGTTCGCCGAACAAATGGTATCGCCGATGGAGAAAATGCCGGGGTCAAACACACCGATGATGTCGCCCGCGTAGGCCTCCTCCACAATCTCACGCTCCTGTGCCATTATTTGCTGCGGCTGGGACAGACGCATTTTCTTGTTGCCCTGAACATGGAACACCTCCATGTTCTTCTCAAACTTTCCGCTGCAAATGCGCATGAAGGCGATGCGGTCACGGTGTGCCTTGTTCATATTCGCCTGAATCTTGAATACAAACGCGGAAAAATCCTCGCTCATGGGGTCAACCTTCTCCGTCACGGTCTCGCGGGAGAGCGGTGAGGTGGTGAGCTGCAAAAACTGCTCCAGGAACGGCTCTACACCGAAGTTGGTCAAAGCGGAACCGAAGAACACGGGCGTCAGCTTTCCCTCTCTTACCAGATCGAGGTCAAACTCATCTCCCGCGCCGTCCAGCAGTTCGATCTCCTCGAGAAAATCCTGCTTGAGATACTGCCCGAGAACGTCATCCAGAGAGGGATCATCGAGAGCAAGCTCCGTTTTCTCCACTTCCTTCTGACCGTTGTTGGCAGTGAAGGCAAGTATCTTTTTCGTGTTCCTGTCGTAAACGCCCTTGAACTCCTTGCCCGAGCCGATCGGCCAGTTGACGGGATAGGTGCTGATGCCGAGTACGTTTTCAATGTCCTCGAGCAGATCAAAGGAATTCTTCGCGTCTCTGTCCATTTTATTGATAAAGGTGATGATCGGAATATTGCGCATGACGCAGACCTTGAACAGCTTGATGGTCTGCTTCTCTACGCCCTTGGAGCCGTCGATGACCATGACGGCGGAATCTGCCGCCATCAGGGTGCGGTAGGTATCCTCCGAAAAGTCCTCGTGTCCCGGGGTATCGAGAATGTTGATACAGTAGCCGTTGTATTTGAACTGCAGAACGGAGGAGGTTACGGAAATACCTCTCTGCTTTTCAATTTCCATCCAGTCAGACACCGCGTGCTTGGCGGTGCGCTTTCCCTTTACCGAACCTGCGAGATTGATCGCTCCTCCGTAGAGAAGCAGCTTTTCGGTCAGCGTGGTTTTACCCGCGTCAGGGTGGGAGATGATGGCAAAGGTTCTGCGTTTGGTGATTTCGTCCCTTAGTGAACTCATAAATTCCATCCTTTCGGAATTATTCAACCTTTTTATTGTACAATTATTTTGTGGGATATGTCAACCGTAAAACGTCGAAATAGGGAATTATGAAAAAAATTTAAATATTTCGAAACAAAAGCTTGACAAAATGATTAAAATGTTGTAATATATTCGTGTAAGGTAATTAGATTATTCCTATCTTTTCATATACCTTCCAACTTTTGAGGCAGAAGCAGCAATGCTTCTGCCTCAAAACCTTTTCAGGGGGGAACGATATGTCGGATTCTTTGGGGTTATATCTTCATATTCCGTTCTGCAAAAGCAAATGCCCCTACTGCGATTTTTTCAGCGGCAAGGGCAGCGAAGCGGATTATGATATCTATTGCAGGGAATTGAAAAACAAAATATTTTTTTGGAGCAAAAAAACGAACCGAACCGTATCTACCGTCTACTTTGGCGGAGGTACGCCGAGTATTCTGGGGACGGAAAGGCTTTCGTCCCTTCTCCGGACCGTAAAAGAGGATTTCGCGGTAGACAAGGACGCGGAAATCACGCTCGAAGTCAATCCGGACAGCGGAAAAACACTCGATTTTGCCCTCCTGCGGCAGGCAGGCTTCAACCGCGTTTCCGTCGGCTTCCAGACTGCCGTTCCCGCGGAATTGAAAGCGCTCGGCAGAATCCATCAAACCGAGGAGGCAGTTTTGACGGTGGAGCGCGCCAAAGCGGCAGGCATCGAGAATCTATCCATGGATTTGATGCTCGGGATCCCCTTTCAGACCATTGAAAGTCTGAAAGCCTCCATCGACTTCTGCGCGTCCCTGGGCGTGAAGCATCTTTCCGCCTATCTCTTAAAGATCGAAAAGGGAACGCGCTTTTTTGAAATACGCGATTCGCTCGCTGTTGCGGATGAGGATCTGCAGGCGGACTTGTATCTCTTCGCGGCGGAATATCTTGACAGGCTGGGGTTCCGCCAATACGAAATATCGAATTTTGCCGCGGAGGGCTTTGAGAGCCGCCATAACAGCGCCTACTGGCAGTGCCGTGAATACATCGGCATAGGTCCCTCGGCGCATTCATTTTTTCAGGGAAAACGATTCTTTTATGGCAGAAGCAGACAAGACTTTGCTGACAATATCCTCTGTGACGACGGCGTGGGCGGCAGCGAGGAGGAATATATCATGCTGGCGCTGCGCCTGAAATCGGGTCTCTGCTTTGAAGAGTACGAGAAACGCTTCCAAAAAGACCTCTCCCCCGCCCTGCTCTCAAAGATACAGCGGTTCAAAAAAATGGGACTCATGGAATCGGATGAAACTCACGCCTGCTTCACGACAAAGGGATTTTTGGTTTCTAACGCGGTTCTCAGCGGTTTATTATTTGACACAATAACAGAAAACACGAACGGAGAAACAATATGCTCAGATTAAGAAGTTACAAGCCCTGCGACGCGTAAAAAATTGTAACCTGGTGCAAGGACGAGAAAACACATTTATTTTGGGGCGGGGAACGTTTCGGCAGCTTTCCCGTTTCAGCGGACACGGAGGATTCCTTTGCAGTGATTCGAGGGAAAAAACGGTGGATCATTCAACTCGCGATCACAAAAGAGGAGTATTTTCATTAAACCTATGACAACACAAAGCCCTTGGCTGCAATCACGCAGTCAAGGGCTTTACTTATGGAAACCTCTAAAATTTCCTTACCGCGCATAAGCACGACAGTGAATTATTAGAGATTCCCTTATGCTTATTATTCCCACTCG
>ONSE01000243.1 GCA_900320415.1 uncultured Eubacteriales bacterium | reverse complement strand
GCGGGAAACCCCGGGAAGCAAGGTGTTATGCGGCGTTTAGCGGTTTTGAAATCTGTCCTGACACAAAATGCGTACACGCTCCCAAACGGGCAGCCCCGCTTTGTATTCAAAGCGTCCCGTTCCGACCTTTATATTATATATCATTTTTTTCGATTTGTCAACCTAATTTCGCTCACTGATTTTTTTAAACAGCTCTGCGGCGCTGTTGATGCACAGAGCGCAGGGATAGTCCTTGACGTCCTCGCGTGAGCGGAAGCCCCAGCCATAGAGCGCGGCGGCAAAATCCATGCCTACCTCCTGCGCGGCAAGCGCGTCAACATAGCTGTCGCCGATGAAAATGCTGTCCTCGACGGAGATGCCCAGCTCCTCACATACCTTGAGCAGCATATCGCTTTTCTCCATATCGATATCCACATCGGTCGCACACACAATGTCAAACTGTTCGCCGATGGTCTTGTAAACGCCGAGCATATTGTTGATGAACTTTGCGTTCTTTTGGGTGACGATCGCGAGCTTGCAGCCGCTCTCCTTGAGGCGGCGCAGAGATTCCTCGATGCCGTCGTAGATCAGGAACATTTCCTCGCCCTTGATGGAATAGAGCTTGCTGTAATTGTTCATCGCGTACTCGATCTCATCCTCCTTCATGCCGTACAGACTCATGAAGCCCTGTTCGAGAGATACGCCGATCACGCCGTAAAGAGCGTCATGATGCACGGGAGTATAGCCCATCGCGTTGGCGGTCGTGTTCATACAGTAGAGGATTCCGGGAGAGGTGTCGGCAATTGTGCCGTCATAACCGATAATGATAAGCTTTTTCATACATTTCACCTGCCTTGACTTTATTTTAACACGAAAGTATCGGAATTACAATAGTTTTTGATTGACATTAAGCCTTTCGGGGTATAAAATTATTTATATGAATTTTCGGAAAGGGCAGTGCTATGAAACGACCCTCAAAACAAAACTACACCTTGATGAACTCGATCGTGACCGTCTTTCTCCTGATGATGTTCGCGGCATTTCCGCTGTTTGTCAGCCTCTATATCGACGGGCAGTTCCCGTTCATTCATTTTGACGACGGCTTTGTCGGGATCCGCCACCAGAAGTACTATTTTTTCGTTGTGATGGCAGCGCTCGCGCTCATTGCGGAGCTGATGCTGATGCTCACCAACTCCTCGCGGGAGCCTGACGGAAAAGCGCTCAAAAAACCGCTTTTCCGATCGCTGAGCTTCACTGACGTGGCAGCTGCCGCGCTGGCGCTCAGCTGCGCGTTATCCACACTGTTGTCACCCTATATCGAGCTTGCCTTCTGGGGAGAGATCTCGCTCGGCTCCTTTTCGGTCGGAAGGAACAACGGACTTTTCCTGATACTTTTTTATGTGATGGTTTACTTCCTGATCACGCGGCTGTACCGCTACAGGGAATTTGTTTTTACCGCGCTGGCGGCGGTCTGCGGCATCGTTTACCTGCTGACGGTGCTCAACGGGTTTTACATCGATCCGCTCAATATGCTCGAGCAGTTCAAGACCAGCCAGCCGAGCGTCTACATGGAATTCTTCTCGACCATCGGCAATAAGAATATGCTGGCAAGCTTCATCTGCGTCACGCTGCCCGTCAGCTTTGTGATGTTCATTCTCTCCGAATCCATTTGGAAGAAAGTGATTTATATCTGCTCCACGGGACTGGGCGCAATGGCGATGATTATCGGGGACAGCGATTCCGCCCTGCTTGGCACTGCCGTTTTTCTGGCGGTTATCCTCGTGGTTTTCGCGAGATATCCCGCGCGGCTGAAGCAGTATTTTCTCGCGCTCACGTTCATGCTCGGCTCTGTCAGCCTGCTGCGGCTGTTCTCTCTCCTGATGAACGACAACTATAAGGAGCTCGGAGAGCTGACTAAGGGAATCCTGTTCTCTGACAAGCTCTACATTTTTGTCGTGGCGGCTGCTGTCATCACCGTCCTGCTCTATATACTGGACGGACGGAAGCCCGACCTGACGCTTCCAAAGGCGATTCCCGTTGCCATCGGGGCGTTCTTCGGATGTGCGGCACTGGCGGCATTTGGCGTGTTTCTCTGGTTCAGCGTGGTTGACACGGAAACAGACCTCGGCAGCATGGAAAAGCTGCTGCGGATGAACGACGCGTGGGGCACCCACCGCGGTATCATGTGGCTGCGGTCGTTTAAGATTTTCGGAGAGGCAAGCGTTTGGCAGAAGCTGTTCGGACTCGGTCCCGATACCTTCTATTTCGCCTTTGAGCCTTACTTCAGCCAGCTGGAGGAGTACGGCAACAGCTCCACGGACGCGGCGCACAACGAGTATATCAATTATTTGATCACGATCGGCGCGGCAGGCCTTGCGGCGTATCTCTCATTTGTCGGAGGAGCGCTTGTCAGGGGATTGAAGGCAGCGAAGAGAAACCCTCTTGTCCTTCCCTGCGCCGCCGCGGTGATCGCTTACCTCGCCCAGGCGACAGTCAATATCGCTCTCCCGATTTCCACTCCCCTGCTGATTATCTTTGTTTCGCTCTGCGAGGCGTTTGCGCGGCAGGCAAGAGAGGAAGAACAATAGATCCAAAAAATTTCAGGGCAGGCTCGTCTGAGCCTGCCCTTCTTCGTTATTTTCTGACACGCAGGAGGCGCGCGGTGTAAAGCACGCAGAGAACACATACGCCTGTGTCCGCGATCACGGACATCCATATCGCAGCCATACCGAAGCAGGCGAGGAGAATCACAGCCGCCTTGACCGCGAGGGCGAAGATGATATTTGTGCGGACGGTGTTCATCGTCCTGCGCGCGGTTCTGACAGCCTTGGGCAGGGCGTGGAGAGTTCCTGC
>ONSE01000244.1 GCA_900320415.1 uncultured Eubacteriales bacterium | reverse complement strand
TGGATCTTCGCCTTCAGCTTATGGATGCAGTCGGTCTCCTTCGCCTTGCCCTTGACGATATCCTCGGCGAGGGCGCGGCAGGTCGGCGCGCCGCAGGAGCCGCAGTCGAGCTTCGGCAGCTCGCTGTGTATCTCCTCAAGACGCGTCATCATCTCCATCGCCTTGCCCAGATCCTCGTCAAGACGAAAGATGTCCGCGTCAAAGGTCAGCTCATCGCTCCACATCATCTCGTCGAGGTTCCTTCCGTCGATGTGATTGAGGGAAACGGGCAGATATTTGCGGAGGTTGTGGATCCTCGCCTGCGCCACGTAGGGGTTCTCCACCGTCAGCACGCCGCCGACGCAGCCGCCCGCGCAGGCGTTCAGCTCGATGAACTCCACATCGTGGATCCGCTCGTCCTCCAGCTCCTCGAGCACGCGGATGACGTTTTCAATGCCGTCGGCGGCAAGATACTTGTCGCCGAGCATGGCGGCGGCCTCTCCTCCCGAGGTCGCCCAGCCGATGCCGAGCAGACCCGACTGCGCGATCGGCTCCACCACCTCGAGGTGATCCATGGCGTGCGCCAGCTCCGGATAGATGCTCGAGATCGCGATGGCGCCGTCCACCTCCGATTTCTCCGCGAAGTTCGGGGAATGGATCTCCGTCACCTTCGCGGGACAGGGCGTGATAAAGAAGATACCGATTTTTTCCGCGCTCAGACCCGTGTCCTCCATCGCCTCCCTGCGCGCGATTTTCGCCGCGACCTCGATCGGCGCGAGCAGCGGCATCACGTTGTCGCACAGCTCGGGAAAACGGATTTTGATCAGCCGCACGACCGCGGGACACGCCGAGCTGATGATCGGCTTTTTGAGCCGGTTCTCCTTGATCAGCCTGCGCGTCGCCTCGCTGACGAGCTCCGCCGCGCGCGATACCTCAAAAACGCCGTCGAAGCCGATCTTTTTCAGTCCCGTCAGCACATAGTCGAGGTTGTCCAGCCCGTTGAACTGTCCGAACAGCGCAGGCGCGGGGATTGCGACGTTATACTCATATTTTTGCAGCTCTTCCATCTTTGTGCTGTGCGCTCTCTTGGCGTGGTGAGGACAGATGCGGATGCACTCGCCGCAGTCGATGCACCGCTCGTTGAGTATCCTCGCCTTGCCGCCGTGTACGCGGATCGCCTCGGTGGGACAGCGCTTGAGGCAGTTGGTGCAGCCGCAGCACATATCGGCGTTCAGCTCTACCGAATGGAAATATTGAACCATTATGATTGCTCCCTTTTCAGATGTTCGCGCAAATGCTTACTCCCTGACCCTCACTGTCAGATACACGTTCGTACCGACGCCGATGGTTGTTTCTATGCGCATATCATCAGTATATTTTTTGATGTTCGGCAGACCCATGCCCGCGCCGAAGCCGAGCGTCCGCACATTGTCGGGCGCGGTGGAGAAGCCCTCCTGCATCGCCTTTTCCACGTCGGGAATACCGGGGCCGTGGTCGGACAGCAGGATCTCCACCCTGTCGGGATAGATATCGACGTCACAGAAGCCGCCCTCGGCGTGAATGACCATATTGATTTCCGCTTCATACATCGAGATGGCGACACGGCGGATGGCGTCGTTGTCATAGCCGAGTCTTCGCAGCGTCTTTTTGACGGCGCCGCTCGCCTCTCCCGCGCGCGTGAAATCCTCCCCCGACACATCGTAGTGAAGATGAATTCCGTTGCTCATACCTTGGTTCCTCCCGACAGACCGTTGGCGTACAGAAGTCCGCAGGCGGTGAACATTCTGAAGCGGGTTTTGATCAAGGTGATGTCTCTCTGCTCCGCAAGGCGGATAATGGAATCGTCCGGCACCTTTCCTCTGACAAATACGATACACGCCATGTCCATCATCTCGGCGGTGCGGACGACCTGAGGATTAACCAGACCCGTCAGCAGCACGCTCTGATCCTTGACAAAAGCGAGTACGTCGCTCATCATATCGGAGCCGCAGGCGGTTTTTATCTCCTGATCGAGATCGCCTTCGCAGATGATTTCGCCTTCCAGAATATTGATAATATCTCTTACAACCATAGATAACACCCTTTCACAGTGATTTTTCTATTAACAGTCGGTTTTATTATAGCATATAAAAATAATAAACACAACACCGATTATTTATGAAGTTCTCTGAATTATTTTGAGTTTGTCACTTTTTGCGCTTTTTCAGCGAAAATATCGTGTTTCTTGCGCTGCCTTTCC
>ONSE01000246.1 GCA_900320415.1 uncultured Eubacteriales bacterium | reverse complement strand
TCGATCCTTCGGCGAGCACCATGCCGTCCTCGAGCATCGATCCTTCGGCGAGCACCATGCCGTCCTCGAGCATCGATCCTTCGGCGAGCACCGTACCGTCCTCGAGTGTCGATCCTTCGGCAAGCACCGTACCGTCCTCGAGCGTCGATCCTTCGTCGGGCACCGTTCCGACATCGACCGCGGAGCACACTCATGCAAGCTCCAATCCTATCGAGGAGCTCATCATCGCGATCGAGCACATCTTCGGCGGAGACGAGAACGAGACAACGGAGGCGAATACGGAGATAACCAACGGCGAAAGTACCGCTATCGGTACCGCGAGCAAGGATGCCACTTCAGGCTCCGTCAGCGCGACGAAGGCCGCTGACTCCGGAAAGGGCAATACCGGCGGAGCAGTTACCACAAAGACAACGACCTCGGGCGCGAAAACGTCAGCGGGCGCTGTCCAGACGGGAGACCTTTCGATGGCACTGTTGATACTTGCCGTCGTCGTCTCAATGACAGTCGGGGTATACTTCACCAAACGGAAAGACAAGTAATCAAAAAAAGCAAACCGCCGTGATGAATTTCACGGCGGTTTGTTTTTGCGGAAAAAATCGCCCGGCGCGCAACGGCGCCGGGCGAGGTGACTTTATTCTGATTTTAAATTGACGGAGTCGGAGCGGGCGGAGGTGCTGTAGTTCAGGTCGGAGCGAACCGTGCCGCTCATAAAATACTCACGCTGGTACTGATAGACAGCCTGATAATTTTCCTGCAGTTCCTTGCTTTCCACGTCAAAACGGACGTCGGTGGGCTTGAAGTAGGTGAGATATTTCTTCACTCCGTTCACGGTGACGGAACCCGCGGGGTAATCGATCACGCCGCTGGATTCTGTGTCGCTCTCGAATACAGAGAAAAGGAAGCCCATACCGTTGTAGCCTTTCTCGAGCCCTGCCTCGAGGTTGGTGCCTTCATAGAAGCTCAGGACATAGTTGCCGTCGTCCGTGTATGTGCCCTCCGCGTAGACCTTGTTCTGCCACTCGGGCATATGAAAGGTGATGCCGAGCACGTCGCTGGTGTAGTCGGGTGTGACGACCAGACGGGCGTTGCCGAGGGTTTTTACGGGTTCCGTCGCGGGGCTTGCCGCGGAGGTCGGCGCCTCTGTCGAGGGCGCCTGCGTTGCCGGAGCTGCCGTCGTCACGGGCAGGGTGGTCGTCGGCGCCTGTGTTGTCGGTGCCGCGGCAGCGGTGGTGGGTATCGTGGCGGGCTGCTGCGAGCCAAAGAGGGGGAGGAGCAGTCCGAGCGGATTGCATCCTGTCAGGGTAAGCGTGAGGGTGAGGGCGGCCGCGGCGATCGCAGTCCCTGTAAGCTTTTTCATAAGTGCTTTTCTCCTTTGATAAAATAATAACAAACGGGAGCCTCTAAAAATTTCTTACCGCACATAAGCACGAAATCTTCACGGCATAATCTCGCCACCCCCTTGAAATACGTCAGTATTTCTGCGGAGTTTTGACAATATTCTGCCATAAATCTTCCGCACTTCCGCACGACATTGAATGATTAGAGATTCCCAAATAAAAAAGGGCGCTATGCGCCCTTTTTTCAGTCGATCTCGACCATTACCTTTTCGTCCATGCGGATAGAAGCGGAACGCGCGATGGTGCGGATAGCCTTGGCGATTCTGCCCTGCTTACCGATAATTCTTCCCATGTCGTCCTCCGCGACGTGAATGTGGTAAACTGTAATGCCTTCCTCGTTCGGCTCGTCTCTGTCCACCTTGACGGCGTCAGGCTCGTCTACGAGGCCCTTGGCGATAATAGCAAGTAATTCCTGCATTCTGTTTTTCCTTTCCGTGACAGACTCGGTGACCGAATCAGTCGATGATGCCGTTCTTCTTGAGCAGCGCCTTTACTGTGTCGGTGGGCTGCGCGCCGTTGGCGATCCACTTCTTCACAGCCTCGGCGTCTACCTTGAACTCAGAGGGCTTCTTGAGGATATCGTAGGTGCCGACTTCCTCGATGAATCTGCCGTTTCTGGGATATCTGGAATCCGCAACGATAACTCTGTAGTAGGGAGCCTTCTTG
>ONSE01000247.1 GCA_900320415.1 uncultured Eubacteriales bacterium | reverse complement strand
CTTGACTGCTGTGCCGCAACAATCATCAAGAACAGCAAAGGAAGGATTTATGATGAATTATCTTGAATGGTCAGAGGAATACACACAAAACGCTGAGGAACTTGCCAAGGTAATCGAAAGGCTCAAGGCAAAGCGGAAGGGCTGCTCTAAGGCTGCCAAAAAGGAGCTGGAGGCGAGAATCGCGCAGTACCGCGTCTATCACGGCGAGTGCGTGCGCATCGCCGCCCTGCTCAGGGAAAGACACCGTGGTGCCGCATGAGACTTGATATCGCGCATTTCGACGAACGCAACGAGTCCATCTACGGCTTCCTCAACGACACATGGAGGCGCGGCGCCGACAACAGCGCCGCGCGCCGCCAGATGATGCGCATCCTGTCAAACGCCGTGCGCCTCGGTCTGACCGACCTGCAAAAGCGCTGCCTGACCGAATATTATCAGGGCAAAAAGCAGAAGGTCATCGCCGAGGAGCTGGGTATCGCTCCCTCCACGGTATGCCGCCACATCAAGGCGGCGGAAAAGCGGCTGCGCTATATCGGACAGTACTACACCAAATAGAGAATCCCCGGAATACTTACCTCATACGGCCCCGTCATCCTCTCCCCGCGAGAGGGTGACGGGGATTTGTTTTCGAGGCTCCCGATATCCGTTCCTCTTTATTCTCCCCTCTTCTGCCGCTGGTTCTCGCGGTAGAGCGTCTCACCGATGGTGATTTTGCGGATGATATGCTTTACGGTGACGTCTAAGCCGCTGCCCTCGCGGTAGTCGGCGGGATAAATAAAGTCCACCCTGTTGCGCTCGAGAAGCGACTCCACCTTGCGCCTGTCCTGATAGACAGCGATAGAGTAACCGCCGTACGCCTTCATCATCTTCATGCACGGCACATCGGACAGTCCGTCGCCGATGTAGATCATGTTGCAGAACGGCACGCGCTTGCTGTCGTCGGGCATCGAGCGGTTGAGGTCGATGTCGTTCGCAACGTCCAGCACGCCCTTGTTGATGCGGTAAACAAACTGCGTCTTGTTGGTGTAGTTGACGTCCGTTTTCGGCCAGACGGCGTTTCCCCGCGCGTCATACAGAAACTCGCAGGCAAAGATGCTCCGGAACTCCTTCGCGATGGCGGTCCCCTCAATGATCTCCTTCATGCCCGAGGAGATCACGTAGTGCTCAAGCTGCGCTCCCTCCGCTTCGGCATAGCGGTTGAGACGCGGGAACCACTCGCTCACGCCGTCGAAAAACTCCACCCCCTCGCCCATTCTGACGAGGTGCTCGCGGCGCAGCGGTCTGCCCTTGTCCTCCGAGATCTTCACCATGGCGTACATATACGCCAGGATCGAGTCCATATGCTCCCGCGTCCCCAGAACATTCGCGAAGTCCCAGAACGCGCCGCTGTCCATGCCCAGACTGGGAATAAAGCTGAATTCCTGCATATCCCTGGTGCTCAGCGTGCGGTCAAAGTCATACATCATGGCGATTATCGGCTTGCTCATGCCATCTCCCCGCTTTCCGTTTATTCTGAGAAAAGTATAGCACAGTTTTCCGCCCTTTGCAATCACCGCACAGGGCGCGGTATCATATTTCCGTGCCGCCTCTCATATCCTTTTCTGTAACCAAATATCACGGAGGTAATAAAATGTCAGAATATCTGCCCGAGGGCAAGCGCTCGCTTTCCCGAGAGAATTTGAATATACTCAGCTCTCCGAACCTGCTGCGCGAGGCGGCGCGTCAGGACACGATCCTGGAGGCAAAGGCGGTGCTGTGCGACTCCGCGCATAATCTCACCGTCGATCTCGGCTGCATGAAGGGCGTCATTCCGCGCGAGGAGGGCGCCATCGGCATCCGTGACGGCAGCGTGCGCGATATCGCCGTTATTTCGCGCGTGAACCGCCCTGTGTGCTTCACCGTCACCGAATTCCGCACGGATGAAAGAGGGCGCGAATACGCGCTCCTGTCGCGCGAGAGGGCACAGCGGCTCTGTCTGGACAACTACATCGCGACGCTGCGGAAGGGCGACGTCATTCCCGCGAAAATCACCCATCTCGAGAGCTTCGGAGCCTTCGCGGATATCGGCTGCGGCATCGTGGCGCTGCTTCCCATCGACGCCATTTCCGTCTCGCGTATCGAGCATCCCAGGGAGCGCTTCTCAGCTGGCATGGATATCCGCGCGGTGGTGCGCAGCATCGAAAACGGCAGGATCAGCCTCAGCCACAAGGAGCTGCTCGGCACCTGGGAGGAAAATGTCGCCGCCTTCCGCGCGGGAGAGACCGTCTCGGGCATCGTCAGGAGCGTCGAAAACTACGGCGCGTTCGTCGAGCTCGCCCCCAACCTCGCGGGACTGGCGGAGAGCAAGGAGGGCGTCTGCGCAGGACAGCAGGCGAGCGTCTACATCAAAAGCATCATTCCCGACAAAATGAAGATCAAGCTGATCATCATCGACACCTTCGACTATCAGTACAATCCGCAGCCGCCGCGTTATTTTCTCGAAAAGAATCATATCGACCGTTTTCTCTACTCCCCCGAGAACTGCCGCAAGCGCGTGGAGACCGTCTTTTAACTGTCCCGTTTATTGCCCTTTGCCCGCTTGCGTTTTGCCGCCGCTTGTGTTATCATAGGCGCAGGGAGTTGATAAACATGGAAATCGCGTTACTGATCACGGGAATCACGGCGGTCATTCTGCTGTCTGTTCTGCTGATTTTAATTCTGAAAAGGAATCAACCGCTCGATGAAAGGGAGCTTTCCTCCCTGATCGGCAGGGATATGGCGCGGCAGCAGAGCGAGCTGCGGCAGGAGCTGACGGCGCAGACGCAGAACTCTGTCAGCGCCATGGGAAGTATGCTGGAGCACCGCCTGATGAGCTTTTCCGCGGCGAACGACCGCAAGCTCGACAGCATCAGCGACACGATGGAAAAGCGGCTGGAATTCATTCAGGCGGACAACAGCCGCCGTCTCGAGGAGATGCGCAGGACAGTTGACGAAAGGCTTCATCAGTCGCTCGAGGAAAAGATGAACCGCAGCTTCTCGCTCGTCAGCGAGAGGCTCGAGCAGGTCTACAGGGGGCTGGGAGAAATGCAGACCCTCGCGGTGGGCGTGGGCGACCTCAAAAAAGTCCTTTCCAACGTCAAGACGCGCGGCATTCTCGGAGAGGTACAGCTCGGGGCAATCCTCGCGGAGGTGCTCGCTCCCTCGCAGTACGAGGAGAACGCCGCGACGAAACAAGGCTCGCGCAACCGTGTGGAGTTCGCCGTGAAGCTGCCCGCCGAGGACGACGGCTTCATCTATCTGCCGATCGATTCCAAATTCCCGGGAGACACCTACCTTGCCCTCCGTGAGGCGGTCGAGGGCGGCGACAGGGCACAGATCGAGCAGTGCGAGAAAAACCTGCTCGCCACCATCCGCAGCGAGGCGCGCGACATTCACGACAAGTACATCGACCCTCCCCGCACCACGGACTTCGCGATCCTGTTCCTGCCGTTTGAGGGGCTGTACAGCGAGGTAGTGAACCGCGGCATGATGGAGGAGCTGCAGCGAACCTACAAGGTCAACATCGCGGGACCCGGCACGATGGCGGCAATGCTCAACGCTTTGCAGATGGGCTTCCGCACCCTTGCCGTACAAAAGCGCAGCGCGGAAGTCTGGGACGTGCTCAGAAGCGTGAAGAAGGAATTCGACACCTTTGCCGACGTCCTCGAAAAAACACAGAGCCGGCTGGAGCAGGCGAACCGGGAGCTGGATTCGCTTGTCGGCGTGCGCACCAGACAGATGCAGCGGCAGCTTGCGAAGGTGCAGACGGACGAGGCCTTAGATTAATTCTTTTTTCGAAATATTTTCAATCACACACACGGACAACGCTCTCGCCAAAGAGAGCGCTCGTCTTTTTTTGTGAGAGAGTATTCTTCTTTTTCTTCCTCTTCTTCTTTCTCTTCTTCTTTCTCTTCTTCTT
>ONSE01000248.1 GCA_900320415.1 uncultured Eubacteriales bacterium | reverse complement strand
TTTCCTTACAAAATTCAAAAGAGGAATTGCATACAACTCAATATGTTTTTCAGGAGGCGTTATAAAGGAATGAAAAAAACTTACTCATTGACAGCGGCACAAAATATGCACTATCAGTGGATAAAAGAGTATAAGACACAACAAGTGTCCGGACTCAGCATTGTTGCGGCTTTTCAGGCGGATATCGACATTCCGCTGCTGAAAAGAAGCATCGAGCTGGAAAAAGAAAGGTATTCGTGTCTCAGGCTGCGTTTTACAAAGCCTGATGAAAACGGCGAGATCCGGCAGTATATCGCGGATTGGGAACCGGAGGACATGATGGAGATGGACCTGACCGGCATGACCATGAAGGAAGCGGACGACGTGATGCAGCACCTTGCCTATGAGACCTTTGACGGCGACGACATCCCGATGTGTGAGTTCCGCATTGTCAGGCTTCCGGATAATTATACAGGCTTCTTTGTCCACATGGACCACCGCCTTAATGACTCCGTGGGCGTTGCGGTGATGGCAACGGACATCATGAATCTGTATAAGCATCTCAAATACGGCGAGGATTATCCCGCTCCCCTGGCGGATTTTGAAAAGGTGCTGATTTCCGACCTGCAGAAGGCATCCAACGAAAAGCGTCTTGCCAAAGCCAAGCGCTTCTGGGATGAGCAGCTTGACACCTACGGAGAACCTCTTTATTCCGATATCCAGGGTCCCTCCGTGCTGGAAAAAGCGCGCAGAAAACACAATGATCCCAATCTCAGGGCAGCTGATATTGAAAGAAAAGAGCTTTTTGTCGCCGTTAAAGACTATCAGCTTGAGGTCGACAGTATGCAGCGCGCCATCAACTTCTGTCTGAACAATCAGATCTCCCCGACGAATCTTCTCTTGCTTGTCATCAGAACCTACCTTTCGAAGATGAATAACGGTCAGGAGGACATCACCATTGAGAATTTTATCTCAAGGCGTTCCACAAACGACGAGCTGACCTCCGGCGGCAGCCGTACGATCTGCTTCCCGTGCAGAACGGTCATTCCGGGCGATACGACTTTTATAGACGCAGCCAGAATGATCCAGAATCATCAGAACCATCTCTATATGTACAGCGGCTATGATCCCGAGCTGATCAGGGCGGAAATGAAAAAACGCTACAACACCCCCGACGACACTACATACGTCAGCGTATACCTGACCTATCAGCCTCCCATGAACACAAAAGACCTTAACCCTCACGCGGAAAAGATGCCGATTTATGTCAAATGGTTCGCGAACGGCGCGGCGACCAAGAAAATGTATCTCACCGTTTCGCACCTGCCTGACAGAAAGCTGAATTTCTCCTATCACTATCAGACAGTGGAGCTGGAAGAGGAAGACTGCGAGAAAATGTATTACTACATGATGAGAATTCTGTTCAGGGGCATTGAAGATCCCGGCAGAACAATTTCTGAAATCATTGATATGGTTTAACCATTATTGAAAGGAGTTTTATCAAGATGGAAAATATGGAACTGAAATTCAAGGAAATCGCGGAGCGTTATTGCTCCATCAAAGCGGAGGATATCACCAACGATATGAATCTGCGCAATGATCTCGGTCTCAGCTCGCTGGATCTGATGACTCTGCTGGGAGACGTTGAGGACGAGCTGGATATTGAATTTGAATTCGGAGAGGATGAAGGCAAGCTGGCGGGCATCGTGACGGTGGAAGACGCCCTCAACCTGATGAAAGAGTACCTTGACTGACACAGGGAGGATATCCATGGCAAAAACAATCTATACTATGTGGAAAAGATGTGAGGCGGAGTATTCCGCCCTCCCCGCCGTGCGCTGGCTCGTAAAAAAGAAGGTGCAGGAGCGCACCTACGGCGAATTGGCAGCAGCAGTGACAGACATCAAGAAAGGCTTTGCTGCGGAGGGCTTTTCCCATACCCACATCGCGCTTATCGGTCTGAGCTCCGCGAACTGGATCGAGGCGTATATGTCTGTTGTCACAAGCAATAACGCCGCTGTTCCGCTGGATTCCGGCTTACCTGCCGAGGACCTGACAGATCTCGTTTTCCGCTCCGATTCGGAGGGCGTTTTCCTCGATGAAAAATTTGCCGCTCTTGTCCCCAAGATCAAAGAAGCCTGCCCCTTGGTCAGAAAAATCTGGATGCTTTCGGGTGA
>ONSE01000249.1 GCA_900320415.1 uncultured Eubacteriales bacterium | reverse complement strand
CGCGGACATGAGTGCGTCGGCTCGGATATTCTTGACAGTGAGGAAAGCGGATATGTCCGTCTGGATATCACGGATAAAGCAGCGGTCTCAAGCGCGCTGGAGAAGATTCGTCCCGACGCGGTGATCCACTGCGCCGCGTGGACAGCGGTTGACGCGGCGGAGGACGCGGAAAACAGGGACAAGGTGTTTGCCGTGAACGTGACGGGAACCCGTAACCTTGCCGGGGCTTGCGCGGCGCTGGACTGCAAAATGCTGTATATCAGCACCGACTACGTGTTCAACGGACAGGGCGAAGAGCCGTGGCAGGCAGACTGCGCCGATTTCGCGCCGCTGAATGTGTACGGAGAGAGCAAGCTGGAGGGCGAACGCGCCGTGAAGGACGCTCTCAGGAAGTTTTTTATTGTCAGGATTGCGTGGGTGTTCGGCATCCACGGCGGCAATTTTATCAAAACCATGCTGAGGGTAGGGCAAAAGTATGATACGGTGCGCGTTGTCTGCGACCAGATCGGCACGCCGACCTATACGCGCGACCTGGCGGTGCTGCTGGCGGATATGGTGCAGACCGAGAAATACGGCTGCTATCACGCCACCAACGAGGGCGGCTATATCAGCTGGTACGATTTCTGCTGTGAGATTTACCGGCAGTACGGGCTTGCGGCAGAGGTTATCCCCGTGACGACGGCGGAATACGGGCTGAGCAGGGCGGCAAGACCGTTCAACAGCCGTCTTGACAAGCAAAAGCTGAGAGAAGGGGGATTTCAGCCGCTGCCCGACTGGCGGGACGCGGTAAAAAGATATTTAACGGAGTTAGAAAACAGTGAGCAATTTTAATTTTATACAAACGGAGATCGAGGGCGTGATCATCGTGGAGCCGAAGGTATTCGGCGACAGCCGCGGCTATTTCATGGAAACCTATGAGGAGAGAAAGTTTGCCGAGGGAGGAATTACCGCTTCGTTTGTACAGGACAACCAGTCGAAATCGACGAAGGGTGTTTTGCGCGGCCTTCATTTTCAGAAGACCCACCCCCAGGCGAAGCTCGTAAGAGTCATCAAAGGCGAGGTGTACGACGTCGCGGTCGACCTGAGAAAGGACAGCCCCACCTACGGAAGCTATGTCGGAGCGGTTTTGTCGGAGGAAAACAAAAAGCAGTTCTTTATCCCCCGCGGCTTCGCACACGGCTTTCTCGTGCTGTCGGACGAGGCGGAGTTTGTCTACAAGTGCGATGAATTCTATCATCCCGAGGACGAAGGCGGCATGATGTGGAACGACCCCGCCGTCGGGATTCAGTGGCCGCTCGAGGGGATCGGTGAGATCAAGCTTTCCGAGAAGGACAAGGTCAATCCCGCGTTCGGTTCATTCTGTTTCTGACGCTGTTCCCCGAAAAGAAGCAGTATCGGCTCATTTCCCGTGTCCGTGACACGGGATTTTGCTTTCTGACGGCGGCGCCCGCTGCGGATAAACGCTTGCAAAAATACGCAAAATAGAGTATAATCGTTTGCGTGACAGAATACTGCGACAGACGGGGCGCAGCCGGACGTCCCCGATTCGTCGGAAAGGATGATAGATGATGGCAGAAGAAAAAACCAAGACCGCGCTGCTGCGCGAGGAGCTGATGATGAAAGAGGAGAAGGGTATCAGGAACCTCTCTTCCGAGGAGATAGCCGAGGCGGATGAGTTCTGCGAGGGCTACAAGCGTTTTCTGAACGCCGCTCCCGTGGAGCGCGAGGCGACCGCGGCGGCTCTCGCGCTGGCAAAGCAGCGGGGCTTTATCGAGTATGATCCCGGGGCGGTCTATCAGGCAGGAGACAAGGTGTACTGCGTGAACCGCGGCAAGGCGATCGCTCTCGCGGTAATCGGAAAAAACGGCGTGAAGAACGGCGCGCGTCTGTCTATCGCGCACATCGACTCGCCGCGCATCGACCTCAAGCCCAATCCTCTCTATGAGGCGAACGGACTTGCGCTCTTCAAGACGCACTACTACGGAGGAATGAAAAAATACCAGTGGACGGCGATTCCGCTCACTCTCCACGGCGTGATCGTGAAGCTCGACGGCACGGCTGTCGAGGTCAGCTGGGGCGACGAGCCCGACGAGAGCTGCTTCTGTGTGACCGACCTGCTGCCGCACCTCGCGCAGGAACAGGTGACAAAGCCCATGGCGAAGGCGTTCACGGGCGAGGATCTCAATGTCCTCGTCGGATCGCGCCCCTATCCGGAGGCGGAGGATGAAAAGGAGCTGGTCAAGCTCAACGTCATGGCGATACTCAACAAAAAATACGGCATCACCGAGAATGATTTCCTCTCTGCCGAGCTGTGCCTTGTGCCCTCCTTCAAGGCGAAGGATATCGGCTTTGACCGCAGCATGATCGGCGGCTACGGCCACGACGACAAGGTGTGCGCCTATCCCGCTCTCATGGCGGCGCTCAACGCGGGCGTTCCCGAGGACACCTGCGTGACCTACCTTGCGGACAAGGAGGAGATCGGAAGCGACGGCAATACGGGAATGCAGAGCGACTTCCTGCGCTATCTGATCTATGATCTCGCGAAGCAGGACGGTGTGGAGGGCTACCGCGCGCTCTCGAAGAGCACCTGCCTTTCCGCGGATGTCAACGCGGCGTTTGATCCCACCTATGCTTCCGCGTTCGAGGCGAGGAACAGCTGCTTCCTCAACAACGGCGTGGTGATTTCCAAATACACGGGTCACGGCGGCAAGTACGACACCTCCGACGCGTCGGCGGAGTATATGGGCAGGGTGCGCGCGCTCCTCGAGAATAACGGCATCCTCTGGCAGATCGGCGAGCTCGGCAGGGTAGACCTCGGCGGCGGCGGAACGATCGCCAAGTATGTCGCGAACATGAATGTGGACGTGATCGACCTCGGCGTTCCCGTTCTTTCCATGCACGCGCCCTTCGAGATCGTCTCTAAAACCGACGTCTATATGGCATACCGCGCGTTTCTCGCGTTTTTTCAGGCATAAATAACCCTTGGGACGGCGGCAGCCGTCCCTTTTTCGCTTGTGATATCTTGACAAGAATCTGTCGTTTTTGATATAATAAAACCCACAGGATTTTTTCACATATTGTTTTTGTTTTGAAAGGATGTTTCAAATGTCTGAAATAAAACTGGTACTTGACGGTGTGCCTGAGAACGAGCCCGCACCCGAAAGGAAAGAAGAAATTTCCGTCACCACCGAGCAGGTGCTGACAGAGGTGGAGCGCCTTACCCCCGAGGAGCAGGCGCAGATCGAGGAGTTTGCCGAGAAGATCGACCTCCACAAGAGCGAGATAGTCGTCAATTACGGCGCGACGGTGCAGAAGCAGTCCGCGGCGATCGCTACCAAGACGCTGCAGGACGTCAAGACGAAGAACACCGGCGAGATTAGCGGTCTGCTGGTGGAGATGGTAGCCGCCATGGACGGCATGGAGGGCGGTCAGGATCAGGGCGGCTTCCTTTCGGGACTGCTCAGAAGAGTCAAGAAATCAGCCGTCAGCGTCCGAACCCGCAACGAGAGCGCCGAAAAGACGCTCGAGCGCATTGAGAAGCAGCTGGAGGGACACAAGCTGGCGCTGCAGAGAGATATCGCGATGCTCGACGCGCTCTACGATGAGAACTGGCAGACCTTCAAGGCACTGACCATGTACATCAAGGCGGCGGAGCTCGCCATCGAAAAGGCGCGCACGGGCGAGCTCGCGGCGCTTTACGCCAAGGCGCAGGCATCGGGACTGCCTGAGGACGCGATGGAAGCGGATAACTTCGCCAAGTCCATTGAGCAGTTTGAGAAGCAGGTCCACAACCTCCGCCTCACCCGTACCAGCTGTCTGCAGTCCGCTCCGCAGATCCGTATGATCCAGCAGAACGATCAGGATATGACGCTGAAGCTCCAGTCCAGCATTGTCAACACACTGCCGCTCTGGAGAAAGAAGATCGCCATGGCGATCGCTATCAACAACAATCTCATGGCAGCCGAGGCGGCCACTGCCGTGGACGACCTCACCAACAGGATGCTCCGTGAGCAGGCGGCACAGTTCCACATGGCAGTGGTGGAGTCCGCCAAGTCCTCGCAGCGCAGCATTATCGACCTCGAGACCATCGAGTATGTCAACAAGGAGATCACGGGCGCGGTGCTTGACTACATCGCCATCGAGCAGAAGGGCGCGGCAGACCGTCAGGCGGCTGTCGGCGTCATCGCCGCCTCCGAGCGCGAGCTGGTGCAGGGAATCCTCACCGCCGCTTCGAAGAAATAACACACAAGGGAACCTCTTAAAATCGTTTGCGCGCCTGTGCGTTATGCCGGGCGGTCAGAGGCTCCCGTAAGCCTTTTTCGGGAGGTAACGTTTCATGAAATTATTGAAGGCGCTGCGGATCCTCGGCGCGGTTCTCACGGGAATCGGTCTGGCCGGTCTCGCGGCAGGCTTCTTCGCGACCTCTTCCATGATTGTCGCGCTCGGCGTGCGCGCTCTCGCCACCCTGCAGCTCGCCGCCCTGACCGTTTGCGGTATCGGCGCGGTGACACTGCTGGGAGGCACGGTTCCCGCCGTGGCGCTTTCTCTCAAAAAGCAAAACACCAGCCGTCTGCTGGAGCACGACAGGGAACAGGACCGCCGCCGCTTTTCAGACTACGCGCACGACAGCCTCAACCCTGACAAGACCCGCGTCCGCTTTGAGCAGCTCAGGGCGCACAATCCCAAGCTCAGCGGGCTGATCGACCGCTGTGTGGAGCAGATGGACAGGATCGACGCCTATCAGGCGCGCCACAAGAGCCTCCTCGACGCCAACGAGGCGATTTACCTCGAGGACACCATCGAGGTGATCGACGACTGTGAGCGCAGGATGTGCCTGAATTTCCGCAACATCATCAATTGCTGCATCCTCGTGGAGGATGCGCCGGGCGTGGAGGATCTGGATCACAAGACCGTGGAAAATTCCCTTGCCGACAATGAGGAGGAGCTCGCCGCGGTCGCTACCCTGATGCGCTACTCCGTCACCTATATCAACAACTATAACCGCAACGGCGTCAGTGACCGCCGTGAGCTTGACGCGTGGCTCAAAATTATGAAAGCGTCAATGGGAGATAAATCATGAAAAGAATCTGTAAGCTTACTGCAGCGCTGCTTTCCTGCGCGATGATCGCCGCGGCGGCAGGCTGCACCAAATACGAGTCGGGCAGCGAGAAGGTCTACTCCTATGACGAGGCAGTCAAGGAGCTCAAGGCGTTCAACGATCAGATCCCCACCGATGAAATCAAGCCGCGGCTTGATATCTATAACAACGAAACGGAGATAAAGACGCTTGCCGACATCAGCACCTTCCCCCTCACCGTGAAGGGCAGCGGCAGCATTAATATCGAGGTGGCAGCCGCCACGGAGTTCAGCTCCTCGGCGCCCGACGACTGGATGAATCTCGTTGCCGAGGACTTCAACCGCAGCGGCGCACAGGTGGGCGGCAAGAGCGTCAGCGTGACCATCCGCAAAATCACCTCGGGTGAGGTGCTCACCTACATGACCGAGAGCGACTACCGCCCCGACGTCTACGCCCCCAGCTCCGAGGCGTGGGGAGAGATGCTCTCCGCCAAGGGCATCAAGACGATTACTCTCGCGGAGCGCATCGCGGGCAACACTGCGGGCGTGCTGATGGAGAAGGATACCTACAACGGCTTTACCGAAAAATACGGAGAGGTGACGCTCGCCAACGTGCTCGACGCCTCTCTCGCGGGCGACTTGACCTTCGCCTACACCAACCCCTACACCTCGTCCACCGGACTGAATATCCTCACGGGTATGCTTTACGCCTTCGACAAAGACGATCCGCTCTCGCAGGATGCGCAGCAGAAGCTGCTCGACTACCAGAAGCAGTCGCCGCCCGTAGCCTATACCACCGGTGTTCTGCGCGATCAGGCGACAAAGGGCATCATCAAGGCGATGGTAATGGAGGAGCAGGCGTACCACAATACGCCCGAGCTGAAAAACTATGTCTACACCCCCGAGGGAATCCGGCACGACCACCCGCTCTATACCTTTGACTATGTGTCACAGGAGAAGCAGGAGGCGGCGAAGCTCTTCCGCGATTTCTGTCTGAGCGACGAGTCGCAGAAGCTCGCGGATGAGAAGGGCTTCAACCTGCACGACGACTATAAGAGCCGTCCCAGCGGTCTCGACGGCGCGGGCTACCTCGCGGCGCAGAAGATCTGGAAGCAGAGCAAGGACGGCGGACAGCCGATCATCGCGGTGTTTGTCGCGGATATCTCGGGAAGCATGGCGGGAGCGCCGATCAACTCCCTCAAGGAGTCGCTGCTCTCCACCTCGTCCTATATCGGCTCGGACAATTACATCGGTCTGGTATCCTACGCCGACAAGGTACATATCAATCTGCCGCTCAAGCCCTTTGACGAGGAGCAGCGCGCCTATTTCTCGGGTGCGGTCAAGGCGCTCGACATCGAGGGCAGCACCGCCACCTATGACGCGGTGCTGATCGCGCTCAAGATGATGATAGACAAAAAGGAAGAGGTTCCCAACGCCAAGATGATGCTGTTCGTACTCTCCGACGGCGAGCAGAACCGCGGCTACAATCTTGACAGGGTCGCGCCGATCGTTGGCGGTCTGAAGATCCCCGTCTACACCATCGGCTACAACCTCGAATCCGAATCCCGCGCCACCAAGGAGCTTCAGCGGCTCAGCGGCATCAACGAGGCTTCGCTGATCAACGCGACCTCCGACGATCTGATCAATCACATGAGAAATCTCTTCAACGTGGAGCTGTAACGCGGTGGGACAGACGGTAACAGAGAAAAAAACAACCTTCGAGGATGTCATCCGCGAAAAGGGCAGACTGGTGTATACCAACGTGGGCGACAGTATGTATCCTCTGATAAAGCCGAGGGATCTGCTGGTTATCACCGCGGCACAAACGCCCCTGCGGCGGTATGACATTCCTCTGTATAAACGCGACAGCGGGCAGTATGTGCTGCACCGCATCGTAAAAATCAGGAACGGCTCGTATCTCATATGCGGAGACAACCGCGCGTGGGTGGAGCACGGCATCGAGGACAGGCACATCATCGGGTTATTGACAGGGATTATCCGCAACGGCGAGGAGCTTCCTGTCCGCGTGACAGCGAAAACGCGGCTTTGGTGTGCGAGTATTACGCTGAGAAAAATCGTTTTCCGCCTGAGAAGGATCGGAAAGCAAAGAAATAAGTGGAGGTAATGATGAAGATAAGAATGATATTACTGACAGCGGCGCTGGCATTAGCGGTCTGCACACTGACCGCCTGCGGCAAGGGTGAAGAAAACAGCGCGGCGACAATACAGAGCACGTCGCAGTCCGTTTCACCGTCCGAGAATTCCTCGGCCGCAAAGTCCGATAAGACGGCAAAGGACGGCGAGAGCAGCGGCAAGGCGGACAGCAAGACCGACAATAAGAGCGGCGCTTCCTCGCAGGAGAGCAAGTCGGGCGCTTCGTCCGTTCAGTCGCAGCAAAACGGAAACGCGGGCGGCGCGGCGCAACAGGACGGCGGCAGCGAACAGACTGAGGAAAAGCAGGAGTCCGGGCAGGAACAGAAGCAGGAATCCAAGCAGGAACAGAAGCAGGAATCGGGTCAGGGATCCAAGCAGGAGTCCCCGCAGGAAACAATCCCGGGGTTCACGGCAGACGAGTATGAGCTTCCCTTTATCCCTGCCTGACGGATGAAACAGCAACGCAAGCGAAGGCGCCGCGGACGCGGCGCCTTCCTTTTGCTTTCCTGATTGAATCATGGCGTCGGGAAGGTACTATTTTGGGATGTTCCGAAAAAAATCAAGAAAACTTGTTATAATTCTTTTATGTAAATAAACAGCGTGGAAAATCAGGTAAAATATGATGTTGAAGAATGAAAGTTCGGTGGTGATACCATGAAAAAGACCCTGCTGGTGTCGCGCTCCGAGCAGAGCGCCGCACCTTTGTCAGAGCTGCTGCGCGCGGAAGGCTATAACGATATTTCCACAGTCTTTGCCGCCTACAGCGCGAGGGAAGATGAAGGGGAATATGAGCTGATCTGCATCAACGCGCCCCTGACGGATGAAAACGGCATTTCTCTCGCGGAGCACTTTGCCGCGACGACGCGGTCTACCGTGATGCTGATTGTGCCGAAGGCGGACGCCTCCGAGGTCGCCGACCTTCTCAATGTACGGGGCGTTATGGTGATAGCCAAGCCCATCAACAGGCACCTGTTCCACCACTACCTGCTGTTTGCGGACTGCTTCCGCTCGCGGATCATGCGCATCGAGCGGGAAAACGAGAAGCTCAAGCACATGGTAGAGGATTTGAAGATCATCAACCGCGCCAAGCTGCTGCTGGTCACCTGCCTGAACATGAGCGAGGAGCAGGCGCACCGCTATCTTGAAAAGCAGGCGATGGATCTGCAGACGAGCAAGCTCGCCGTTGCGAAGCAGGTCATCCGCACTTATCAGAACTGAGCGTTATCAAGCCGGGCGCTTCGGCGCTCCGGACGGATTCACCCGAAAGACGGGCGGCGGCAGCCGCCGCCCGCTTGCTATAAACCACTAAGTTTGAAAGGATTGTTACTATGAGTCGTGCTGCGTATTTAGTTCTCGAAAACGGAACCGTTTTTGAGGGCGAGTCATTTGGTGCCGAGAAAGAAACTACGGGAGAGCTGGTTTTTACAACTGCGATGACAGGCTATCTCGAGACACTCACCGACCCCAGCTATTTTGGTCAGGTGGTTCTTCAGACATTTCCTCTTATCGGTAACTACGGCGTCATCCGTTCTGATTTTGAGACGCCCACTCCTGCGCTCAATGGTTATATTGTCAGAGAATGGTGTCAAGCTCCTTCCAATTTCCGTTGTGAGGGCGATCTTGACACCTTTTTAAAAGAAAAAAACGTTACAGGCATCTGCGGCATCGACACCCGCGCCCTGACCAGGATCGTTCGCGAGTACGGCGTCATGGCGTGCCGCATCCAGTACACCCCCGAGGTGACGGACGCGCTGCTTGAGGAGCTGAAGGGCTACGTGATCACCGACGCGGTGGAGAGCACCACCATCACCGAGAAGGAGACCTTCCCCGTGGAGGACGCGAAATATCACGTTGTTCTTATGGACTTCGGCGCCAAGCATAACATCGGCAGAGAGCTCAACAAGCGCGGCTGCAGCCTGACGGTCGTTCCCGCCGGCACCACCGCCGAGGAGGTTCTCGCGCTCAATCCCGACGGCGTGATGCTGTCCAACGGCCCCGGAGACCCCGCCAAGAACCCTGCCGTGATTGCGGAGCTGAAAAAGCTCTCCGACAGCGGCGTTCCGATGTTCGGCATCTGTCTCGGCCACCAGCTGCTCGCTCTCGCGCGCGGCGCGCAGACCGAAAAGCTCAAGTACGGCCACCGCGGCGCCAACCAGCCCGTCAAGGAGCTGGAAACCGGAAAGGTGTACATCACCTCACAGAACCACGGCTACGCGGTTGTTTCCGAAAGCCTGCCCGCCGACGCGGTCGTCAGCTATGTCAACGGCAATGACAACACCTGCGAGGGCGTTGCCTACACCGATATCCCCGCCTTCTCGGTGCAGTTCCACCCCGAGGCGCACGGCGGCCCGCTCGACACCTCGTTCCTCTTTGACCGCTTCCTGAAAATGATGGACGAACACAAGCAGTAATCTGACAGACACATACAAATACCCTAACATTCTATAACGTAAGGATTGATTATATGCCACTGAAAAAGGATATCAAAAGAGTTATGGTAATCGGCTCAGGTCCTATCGTCATCGGACAGGCTGCCGAATT
>ONSE01000251.1 GCA_900320415.1 uncultured Eubacteriales bacterium | reverse complement strand
CGCTGACCCTGCTGACGGTTTCCGCGTCAGCCTGTCCCCGCCTGCCGCAGACATAGACGGTAGCGGTGCCGCTGCCGTTGGAGCGTTCGAGCACGCCTGCCTTCTCCACGCCGTCCACGGTGAGCGCAAGCGCCTTGTAGTAGGCGGCGTTCATGCCGTTGGGCGCGGTGGTGAAGCTCTCCAGCACCCTTGCGCGCAGATTGTTGTCACTCTCCCGGTCCGCACCGCCGCGGAACGCCGAGTTGTTCCTGACAGAGCTGACGACGGCGGGCACATTGACGGGGATGCAGGCTGCGCCGGAGGCGATGTTGCCGCGGTAGCCCTCCAGCTCCGCCTCGGCGGGGATCGACGCCGAATAGGTCGCCTGCGGAATTTCTCCCTCCTCCGTCGTCACGAACCTGACCGGCACCTCGCCGTCGGTTGCGACCACCGTACCGGCGGGAATGGCGACAGCAAAGTTCTTCGCCTCCTCCAGCGAAAAGGTCAGCGCGCCCTTCGCCTTGCGTGCGGGCTTGCGCTCGAGGCCGCGCTGCAGCGCGATGTAGTCCAGATACTCTCCCGTGGCGGTGGCGGCAAAGAACTGCCGCTTTGTCCACTCCAGCTCCGTCTGCATATTGTAGATTTCACCCGCGAGAACGCGCAGACGGATGGCGATATCGCTCGCCTCGTCCACCTCGTCGCCTCTCTCGGTTTCATAGGCCTGTTTCATGCTCTCGTAGATTTCCTCATATGTTTTCATATCTTCTGACCTCCCTGCTTTCGGTTTCTCCGTTTACGGTGATCTCCGCCTCGGCGCGGTCTGTCACCGCGAGAATCACGGCGGAGGTGCCGCTGTAGTCCGCGAGCGCCTCGTTAAAGATCTGCCCCGCCCTTTTTTCCGGATCCGCCGCGCCCGTCAGGCTGCCGTAGTCCGCGCCCAGCGAGCGGTTATAGATAAACGAGCCGCGCCCGACGGTCATGGCGATCTCCGCGCGCTGGAACCTCGCGCCGCGGTCGCCGAGCATCTCGGGTCTGCCCGCTGAGTCGAGGGCGAGATCCCCGTTCTGCAGCTTCACATCAGTCATTGCCGTACTCCCTGCCGTTGATCAGCACCCTGCCGTCGTTTTTCAGCACGATGGAGGCGCCTCCCTTGGAGTAGAGCATCAGCTCACCCTCGCTGAGCTGCCGCTCCTGAGCGAGGACTCCGAGACTGACCTCGCTGTCATCGAGGGGCAGCACCACGGCGCAGGAGCCCTCGGGAGGAATGCTCGCCACACCGTAGGGCTGGCACAGGCGGAGATTTCTGTGCTCTCCCGATGAGAGGACGGCGGTGCCGTCCTGCCCCTGCACGTCACCCTTGACGGCGCCGCGCGCGGAGAGCGAATTTTTGGTTATGTAACGTAACAGCCACATCAGAATTGCTCCTTTCTCAGGCTCACTGTGGTCAGCTCGCCCTTTTCGTTCATTGTGTATTTCACGCCCGTCACTCTGAGCCCCTCGATTCTGCCGAGACCGCTGTCCTCCACCACCGCGGGCATTCCGAGCAGGTCGGGTCTGGCGCCCGCACAGTCGAGCCTGAGCAAATACGAGGCGCGGTTGCCCTTGTCGATCATGCGCCACGCGGCGTCAAGATTAACATTGTCGGCGGCGGCGTTGACATAGCGCACACGCCGCACGCCGTCACAAAGCGGGTTGGCGTTCTTCACCGAGGAGGAATAGCCGTTGGCGCTGTTGAACTTCACCTTCACCTCGGAAATCAGCCGGTGACGGCGCAGGCTCTCGTTGAGAGAGAGGCAGCGCACACCGTTTTCACCGAACAGCACCGTCCCCTCCCTGCCATAGCCGCGGAGGAAGGCGCGCCTGCCCTCGATGCGCGGCGCAGAGCCGTAACGCTTCAGGCAAAACGCCTCGAGAGCCTGCCAGTGCGACATTCCCTTGTCGATCCGCAGGTCGTTGTAGAGCGGATGACGCTCCTCATCGTAAGAGGTGATGCCGAAGGGCGCGAGATGGCGGTCAAACATCAGCTTGTTGGAGGGATTGTTGTAGGTCAGCGGCTCCGCCTCGTTGTCAAGCAGCAGGGCGGCGAGGCTGCGCGCGGTCACACGCGTCACAAGCCTCTCCCCCTGTCTGACGGAGATCACCTCGTCCGCCTGACCGAAAAAGCGAAGGGTCTCCCCCTGGTACGCCTCCACCGTGTCTGCCTCCCTGAGCCGCCCGTCAAAGGGCAGCGTCAGGGTCAGGCTGTCGGCAGGCACGTCCAGTTCGCAGTCCAGCCGCGCCGAAAGGACATTCTTCGGCTCGATACGGCTTCCGCCGCGGCAGGTGATCACATATCTCAGCACAGGCGGATCACCTCACCCTCCGTCAGGATATCGGGACGCTTCACCTGCGGATTGAGCGCGACGAGCGTGTCGATCACGATGCCGAAGCGGTAGGAAACGTCCCAAAGGTTTTCCCCCGCGCCTGCCGTATAGGCGGCGGGAGGACCGTCGCTTTCGTTTCTCACCTCGCGGAACACAAAACGGTAGGTGAGAATATCGGGCTTCGGCTCGCCCACGATTTTCAGGCTCTCAAACACGGCGTGGAAGGGCTTGACGCCGTCGATCGCCAGCACGCCGCTGCCGCCCTCGCGGAAGAGCGAGAGGAGGCGCGCGAACTGCTGCAAACAGTCCGCGCCGAACAGCTCACCCTCGCCCTTGACGAGCATATTTTTTCTTCCCGTATCCTGCACCGCGCCGCCGGCAAAGGGCGCGTGCAGCTCATGTACTTCCCTGTCGCTTTCGAAGGTGATCTCGCGCGGATTATGGCGCCACGTTACACCCCTGAAACGCATCGGCACCAATCTCATCGCACAATCACCTCATCCTCCTCTTCCAGACGGCGGCTGTAGCGGCGGCTCTCCTGTTCCAGCCTCTCGCTCAGCAGCTCCAGCCCGTCCTCCGCCGGAAACAACAGCTCGTCCTCAGACATTCGCCACACTCCTCCCGCCTGCCCTGAGCGTGACGGTGTACCGCACCGCCGACGCCGGCAGGACTTCGCATTTTACTTTTTCCACGCAGCAGTCCGAATAGGTCACGCGCCTGCCGCCGTAAACCAGCTCCACGGTTCCGGGGTTCAGCCCGAGGGAGCCGTAGGGCTGCGCTTTCATCGTGATTTTGATATAGTACGCGGTCTTGGGGAACTGCGCCGCGGGAACATCCGTCAGGAATTCCCCGAGCACCTCCACCTTGTTGTCCTCGCCGCATTCCACGGCGGTCACTCCGCCGAGCGTCACGCCGTCGGCGGCAACCGTCACGTCGGCGCCTTTGAGAAAGGTCATCTCATTCACGCGCTTCCCTCCTCGCACAGGCAGAATTCCACCTTGAAGCTCAGGCGGCGGAAAACGCTGTTGAGCTCCTTGTCGAATTCAATGGAGGAGGCGGTCGCCTCCGTGATGATCCCCGCCTCGTCAGCCGCCTGCAGACCTGTCAGCATCTCGCTGACCAGCTCGGACAGGCCGCTTCCGTTTTCACGGTAGGGCGAGAAAACGCGGATCTCCGCCTCCGCCGTATACATTCTCCCCTTGACGCCCGACGCGGCGAGGTCGCCCAGAAAGCTCTGTGCCTGCTCGGTTTTGAGGACACCGACCACTGCGGAAAAGCCGCTCACGGGCGTCTCGATATCCTCTCTGCCGTACTCGCGCAGAAAGCGCACGCCGCTCATGCCCTCCTGCTGCTTCAGGCCGCGTATCAGGGTGTCAATCTGTTCCTGAATCGGCGTCATAATCATCCTCCCGTCTTTCTCCGAAGGGCACTAAAATCGCCCACGTATAGATTGGTCTGTCCTGAACATAATATCTCTCGCACCTTTTTACAATATATTTGCCGCTCACCGATTCTATGACCGAGTGGTTCTCGGTGAGGTCAAAGTCGGGCGTACCGATAAAAAGGTATTTCTCACGCTTCACAAAACCCAGATGGCGCTGTTCGCCGCCGATATAGATTTTATTGCGGTAGCGCAGCGGCTCCACGATCGCCCTGCCCCTGACGGTGCTGCCGTTTGAGGTCACGGTGATATCTCCGCCGTAGCGGGCGATCGAGCTGATCAAAGCGTTGACAATGCTCATGGCGTCACAATCCTTCCAAACAAGAATCCGTTGGTGTTGAGTAAATCCGCGTTGTCGGCACAGAGAAGCTCCCACATCTGCGCTGCGGTGCCGCCGCTGTCCCCCGATGACGCGATCCTCACGTCACCGGCGGTAAAAGCGGTAAGCCGATCCTCTTTGCAGATCTCATAAAGGCGGTAGGCATAGGCGGCGGCAAGCATTTCCAGCCGCCTTGTCTGCCCCTCGTCGGGAGCCTTGACGGTCGCGTGATCCTCCACATAGCGGCAGGCGTCGTCGAGCAGCACGCGCCAGCGGCACATATCGCTGACCCCGACGCCCGAGAGCGCCATAAAGCGCTCGCTCACGTTCGCGATATTCAAGGCGATCCCCCCGTTATACGCTGAGCGCCTTGCTCGCTTCGGTAAAGATCTTCGCGAAGCCCGCGGTGCAGGTGATGGCGGCACGCTCAAGCTGACGGTCGATCAGCTTGTCGTAGTCGGTCACCACGCCGCCCGCCTGCACCATCTCGAGGGCACAGGTCTTGTCGAGGCCGATGATGGTGCCCGCGGTCATCTCGGGAGCGTGAAGCAGCGCCGCGCCCATGGGAGTGATCATCTTGCCCGTGCCCTGGAAGTCCAGACCCGCGCGCGAATCCTGCATCTGCGTCAGGGCGAGGATCTTCTGCATCTCGGCGGTAGGCGCGAGGAGGGTGTTCAGCTCGTAGGGAGCCATATTCGCCCAGAGCTTGACGAGGTCGTCATAGGTCAGGGTGCCGGCGGTCGCGGAAGACACCACAGCGGCGGCGTTGTTGTTGCCGTCGCCGTTGAGCAGCACGCCGATCGCGTCGGAAAGCTGCGCTCTCGCGATGTAGGCGCCGATCTGGTTGAGGGTGACGGTAAAGAGGTCAAGGCGCTGGAAGCGGAGCGCCTCATAGGAGGCGACCAGCATTCTGCCCCTCTTGTGGAGCTTGACGAGGTTCTCGCGGGTCCTGACGGTAGTCTGCGGGATCTGCGCGCCCTCGTTCACGATTTTGAGCGACTTCTCGTCGCTGGTGGGGGCGGAGACGATGCTTCTGTAGTCCATGCCCTCGATATCGGTGACGGTGGCGACGAGATTGGGGAGAATGTCGGCTCTCTCCATGCCCTGGCGCACCGCGCGGCTCACGTATTCGGGAAAGAGCGCCGCGGAGTTGGAGGTCTGGAAGAACTTCTCGACACAGTCGCTGCCCCTGCCGCTGACGCGGATGTCATAGCGCTTGAGCTGACGGGAAAACGCGTCAAGACCCTCGAGGGAGGTGCCGACGTAGTTTTCGGAGGGGTCGAGCTTTTCGAGTGCGCCGGTCAGACCGCCCTTGGTGCGGTACATACCCTTCTCAATCGTAATATTCTCAAAATTAGCCATAAAAATACCTCCTGAATCTTAAAGAATGATGCCGACGGTGTCATTGGTGGAATTTACCACCAGATACTCCCTGCCGTTCGCGTTTTCCGCGACCTTGCCGGAGGCGTCGGCGGCGAGCTTTTTGAAGCCGACGGTGATTTTGGCGGCGGCGGGAAACTCGGCGTAGCCCGAGAGCTGCACCGACGCGTAGCCGCCGCGCAGACCTACCACAATGCCGCAGAAGGCGTCGCCGCTCGAGCACTTTGCCACGGCACCCTCGGCGCTGGGCTTGACGGGCAGACCCGTCGCCGTGATATTGTTCGCCGCGATAAAGGTCGCGACGTTCTCGTTGAATCCGTTAAAGTTGACGTTCATAACATACCTCCGTTAAATGGTAAACTGTCCGTTCGAAACGGCGCTGCTGTTCTTTTTGGCGGTGTAGAGCTGCGGCGCGGGCGCGAGGTTCTCGGCGCGCTTCTTTTCAAACGCCGCCCTGAACTCTCTGAGCTGCGCCACGGTCATGCCCTTGGCGACGCTTTCCATGGTGTCGCGCGAAATTTCGGGCTGCACTGCCGCCGACAGGCGCAGCACCTCCTCGGTGAGCGTATCGCGGAAGTAAACGCCGTCCGCGGCGCTCTTTTTGAGACTGTCGATGTAGCTGACGAGCTTCTGACAGTCGCGGTCGCTCAGGGTGACGCTCACACCCTTTGCCAGTCGGTTCATGATGGTTTCCATGTCGTTCTCCTTTCCATAGGCGGACTTTGTCACGCCTGCCCTTTTCTGGGAGGGCACCGCCACAAAGCTCCATTCATAGGCGTCATACGGGTCGCACAGCTCGCCGCAGCACAGCTTTCCGCCGTAGGTCTCCCCCTTGCGGTGCGGACAGGAGGCAAGCTCCTCGCCGCAGATGCTGCACAGGATCCTGCCGACCGCGCAGCCCACGCTGACCTCCTTGACGATGCCGCTGTCTAGAGCGGCGATCAGCCCGGCGTTGCCCTCTGTGCGCGGCAGATACGCGCGCGCCTTCAGGCAGAGATATTCCTCTCCCGTAACGGTACCGCGCTCCGGCACGCTCTCCACCGCGCAGGAGATGATCCTCGCGGTCTGGTTCTTCGCGCTGGGATCGTGGTCAAAGATGCCCGTCCTGCCCACAAAGAGCTTCGCGAGCGCGTCAAGCGAGCCGGCGGTGAACCGCTCGCCGTCGCGGTCAACGTCGTTGTCACAGAGCGCCACCGAAAAGACGTAAACCTCGTCGGCACTCAGCTCGCGGCGCGTGTAGGCGTTGATCAGCCGCAGCTCCTCGGGCGAGGGCGTGCTGCCGTCGGCGGCAAGCGCGCCGCCCGACGCCTTTGTCAGTCTGTTACCTTCCATATGCTGCCTCCGTTTCCTTCTCAAGCCTTTCCGCCTGAGCGTTGTTCAGCCGCGCGGAGGAAAGCTCCACCGCGTCCTGCAAATTGATGTCGTCCCACTTCACCTCAAAGCGTTCATTGCAGCCGCTGAGGAGAAGATGGGTGCGCACCACGCGGCGGATCACAGGCTCGAGCGCGGCGCGGTAATATTCCAGCTCGCTGGTGAGGATGTCCGCCTGCTGCTCGCTCATCTTCTCTGTGGTCGACCACGAGAGGCCGAGCAAAAACGGCGGTATGCCGAGCTTCGCGACGATCTGCTCGAGGAGAGCGCGCATCGGCACCTCACAGTCGGGCATCCGGCTCTCCGCGCCGATGACCTTCACGCTCACGTCGCCCACCGAAACGAAGTCGCACACGCTGTCGCTGCGCATCGCCTTGCGCCACTCGTCGGCGATCAGCTTTGCGTTTTCCTCGCTGAATACGCCGCTGTCGGGCTTGTAGGTGACGGCAAAGCGGATATCTCCCGCGCGTTCCCAGTTGTGCTTCAGCGAGGTGAAGATGCGCAGCAGAACCGAGCTGACAAACGGCAGACCGCTGAGCAGCGAGGTTCCCCTCGCGGTGCCCGCCTTCTGGTTGAGCAGCGAAACCAGCACCAGCTGCGGATACCTGACGGGCCTGCTTTCGCCTCCCTTGCGGCAGCACACCTCCAGATCGAGCGGCGAGCCGTTGGCGCGGATCTCCACATCGTTGAGATTGGCGTTGTAAAGGGCGGCGATTCCGTTGCCGCCGACGTCGGGCAGCATCTCTCCCACCGCCTCGCCGTAGGTCAGCAGGCTGTCGAGGTAGCTGCAAATAAAGCTGTGCAGCCCCTCGCAGCTTCCGTTGACGCGCACGCCGCGCACAAAGCGCTCCGCCTCCTCCTGACAGCACCGGCTGTCGGAGATGATGTGAAAGCTGCCGACCAGCCTGACGATCTTGCCGAGCGCCGCGTCGATCACGGGCACGGATTCCCGCAGCGAGGCATAAAGCTCCCTCTCGGCGCGCGTCATCACCGCCGCACGGGCAGGAATGAGCAGGTCGCTTGCCCCGAAGGGACGCGGTACGGTCTGCGCCACGGCGCCGCGGGGCTTGTCCCTCTGCTTTTTTCTCCCAAACATTCAATTCCTCCTATCTGGCGGCGGCGAACACGGGAAGCGCGCCGCCGCCTTCCATAGCCGTTGTCACGAAATAGCGGATGTCGTCCATGGCGTGGTCATTCTGCTTGACGGGGGCGTCCGCGCGCCTGTCGCAGTCCCAGCGATAGAGCGAAAACTCGCGTCTCGCGGCGGCGCAGCTGCGGCAGATGCGGATATCCCCCTGCTTGAGCGCCTGCGACACCCGCCTGATTCCGTTGACAACATCGTTTTGCGCGGGCGTGACCTTGTACTCTCCGTGACGGCGGATCACCTCGATGAAGCTCGCGGCGGACGGGTCAACAACCACTTGTCGAATTTTTCTGTCGCCCGCCAGTCCGCGGAGTCCCTCGTAGTGCTCCTCGTCGGTTTTCTGGAACCCCTCGGCGCGGGAGTCAAAGTAGTACTCGTCAATCCTGTACCAGCATCCTTCCAGCCTGCCCCATAGACCGAAGGAGGCGGGATTGACCGTGCCGTAGTCGCAGGAGATGACATAGGTTTCAAACTCCCCCCGCGGCACATCGAAATAATACTTTTCCTCCGCCATAAACGGGTAGACGGAGCCGTAGACCGCCACCCACTT
>ONSE01000257.1 GCA_900320415.1 uncultured Eubacteriales bacterium | reverse complement strand
TCGTTCCGAAGGCGGAGCTGACGGGCAGCGATTTCGGCGAGGTCGCCGCACTCGCGGCGGTGCGCACCGCGGAGATCTTTGAAAGCTCCGCGAACGAGTTTCCCGAGGGCTTCGGCACACAGGAGTACATTCCCGCGAAAACAGGCTTTGTCAATCAGTTTATCCCTCTGCGCGGCGACAGCGGCAAGGAGGTCGGCAGAAAGATCGTTGTGATAGCGGCGTTCTGCGTGTTCCTCGCCGCCCTGGGCCTGCTGTTCTACAATATGATATTCCTCAGCATCAAGAATACCCAGCTCAACGGCGAGATCCAGCGCATCGCCCACCGCACCGTGAGCGAGGAGGAAGAGGATCACGCTCCCGACGTGGAGGAGGGCATCGACTGGGACGAGCTGCAAAGCATCAACCCCGAGATCGTCGGCTGGATCTACATCAACGACACCAAGATCGACTATCCCGTGCTCTGGCACAAGGGCGACGATATGTACAGCCAGTACTATCTCAACCACAACTACCGCGGCGACTGGGACTCCTACGGTACCATCTTCCTCGATTACCGCTGTCTGAGCGGCACCGATTCCAAGAATGTCGTCATGCACGGCCACCATATGAACGACGGCTCCATGTTCGGCAACCTGATGAATTACGCGGGAATGTCGGGCAACCTCGATTTCTATGAGGAGGCGCCCGTGGTGGAGTTCGATACCCCCAAGGCGAACGGCAAATATAAAATCATCTCGATCTACAAGACCAACACCCTGTCCAGTCAGGGAGAGTTCTTCAACTACCTGCGCGCGGACTTCCAGAACGAGAAGGACTTCATGAACTACGTCTACAACGTGCGCATCCGCTCGCTGATCAACTGCCCCGTCACCGTCAACGAGGACGACGAGCTGATCACCCTGTCCACCTGCTCCTATGAGTTCACCAACTTCCGCACCGTCGTCGTGGCGCGCCGCGTCAGGATCGGCGAGGACGTCGCGGTGGATACGGACAAGGCGTCTGTCAACTACGACGCCGTATGGCCCGAGGTATATTATAATTCCCGCGGCGGCACACGCCCCAAGGTGACGGATTTCGCCACCGCCTACGAGGCGAAGGAGATCGACTGGTACGACGGCAAGTTTGACTTCAAGGACCAGAAGGTGACCTCCACCACCGACGAGGAGACCACCGCCGAGGGTACCAAGAAGGACGGCACCTCCGCCGAACCGACCACCGAGCTGCGGATCTTCCACAAGGTCACGTTCATCAACTACGACGGCTCCGAGATCAGCACGCAGGAGGTAGAGGACGGCCTCGACGCGACTCCGCCCGAGGATCCCGTCAAGCCGAGCGACGATTTCTACGACTATATCTTCCGCGGATGGCAGCTTGACTACAACGCCGTCCAGTCGGATATGATCATCGCGCCGAACTTTGAGCCTGTTCTCAAGCCGCAGTTCCGCACGACGGAAACGGAGTAGGAGGCGCCATGGACTGCAGTGTGATTTATTATTCCGCACGGAAAACCTCCGTGTGTGAGAAGGCGCTCGGACGCGCCGCGGCTCCCCTGGGGCTGCGCGTCGCCTTCATCCGTTTCGCCACCGACGCGTCCGCGCTGGGCGAGTGCCTGCGCGAGGCGTTCCGGCAGCACGCCGTCTGCTTTGTGGTCGGAGGTCTGGGCTTTTCCGACTTCCGCTCCGTCAGCGGCATACTGGCAAACGCCGCCGCGCGCAGCAAGCCCGAGCTTCTGCGCCGCCTGCCCAATCCCGAAGGCGATGACGGCTTTGTTTTGCGCGCGGGAGGACAGCTTCTCGTCCTTCTGCCCGACGATCCCGCTCAGCTCGAGGAAATGCTGCGCGGAAAACTCAGTGATTTTATCAAAAATTCTATACAATAACAGATGGAGGGTATATTGCCATGAACACACAAGCTTTTGAACAGTACGAATCCGCGGTGCGCTCTTATTGCCGCCACTTCCCCAAGGTATTCACCGACGCGAAGGGTGCGGTGCTCACCGACGAGGACGGCACCGAGTATATCGATTTCTTCTGCGGCGCCGGCGCCGTCAACTACGGCCACAACAATCCGTACATCAAGCAGAAGATGATCGACTATCTCGCAACCGACGGCATTATCCACGCGCTCGATATGTACACCGTGCCCAAGCGCGAGTTCATCGAGACGCTTGAGGAAAAAATCATCAAGCCCCGCGGTCTGAGCTATAAGATCCAGTTCTGCGGCCCCACCGGCACCAACGCCGTCGAGGCTGCCATCAAGCTCGCGAGAAAGAACACGGGCAGAAGCAATATCTTCGCCTTCATGGGCTGCTTCCACGGCATGACCCTCGGCGCGCTGTCCCTCACCTCCGAGATGTACGCGAGAAACGGCGCGGGCGCGTCCCTCAACGACGTCACCCACATTCCGTCCCCCTATATGTTCGAGGGTCTGGATGTGATCGAATATATGCAGACCATGATCGACGACGACCACTCCGCTGTTTCCAAGCCCGCCGCGGTCATTATGGAGACCATCCAGGCGGAGGGCGGTATCCGTCCGTTCTCCGACGAGTTCCTGAGAGACGTCCGCGCGTTCTGCGACAGAAACGACATCCTCATGATCGTGGACGATATCCAGGTGGGCTGCTGCCGCACAGGCACCTTCTTCTCCTTTGAGAGAGCCGGCATCAAGCCCGACATGGTCGTCATGTCCAAGTCCATCGGCGGTATGGGTATGCCCCTCGCGATCGTCCTTCTCCGCGAGGATCTCGATATCTGGAAGCCCGGCGAGCACAACGGCACCTTCCGCGGCAATCAGCTCAGCTTCGTCGCGGGCAAGGCGAGCTTTGAGTGGCTGCTTGAGAACAACGTTGAGGCGGAAACCCGCCGCAAGGGAGAGATCGTGCGCGAGTTCGTCACAAAAGAGATCCTGCCGCTTGACAGCCGTCTGGAGCTGAGAGGCATGGGACTCATCTGGGGCATCGACTTCGGCAGGATCGACCCCGCCCTGTCCGAGGAGATCATCGAGAAGTGCTTCGCGAACAACCTGATCTGCGAGTGTGCGGGCAGAAACGGCGCGGTGCTCAAGATCATGCCGCCCCTCGTGATTGACGACGAGCTGCTGATGAAGGGTCTGAATATTGTCGCGGCGGCAACAAAGGAAGCCCTCGCGTAAGAGAGAAGAGAATAAAGAAAGAGGTCGGAGAAATCCGGCCTCTTGTTGTTTTGCGCTTTGAGCGGTGAGTGGACAGTGAATGAAAAAGGAAACGCCTTCGTTTTTATAAATGTTTTCGTTAATGTAGGGGCTTGCATTGCAAGCCTGCGTGTCTGTCAGATGTCGG
>ONSE01000259.1 GCA_900320415.1 uncultured Eubacteriales bacterium | reverse complement strand
CAACGTCATGCTGTTCGGCGAGGACAACAAGGGCGAGGACGAGCACGGCAGGACCGACACCATGATCCTGATGTCGATCGACAACCGCCACAAGAAGCTCAAGCTTACCTCTTTCCAGCGTGACACCTATGTTTATATCCCCGGCTACGGCAACAACAAAATCAACGCCGCCTACACCTTCGGCGGTCCCAAGCTGACCATCGAGACCATCGAAGCGAACTTCGGCATCAAGATCGACCGCTACGCGGTGGTCGACTTTGACAGCTTCATCGATATCATCAACACTCTCGGCGGCATTGATATGGAGGTCACACAAGACGAGATCGCGTACATCAACTATCAGATGTACAAAAACGGTCAGTCCGACGAGTGGTCCACCATCAAGGATCCGGCGGGTCTTGTTCACCTCAACGGTCAGGAGGCGCTCTGGTACGCGCGCAACAGAGGTCTTACCATCGGAGAGGACGACAACGAGATCGGCATCGACGGCGACGACTGGGACAGAACCTCCCGCCAGCGCAAGCTGCTCGAAAAGCTCTTCAACGACATGAAGAAGGCGGACATCACCAAGATCATCTCCATCGTCAGCACGGTCGGTCCCATGATCACGACCAATCTCAAAAAGGATGAGATCACCGCTCTCGTTTCTCACGCGATCACCTACCTGAGCTATTCGGTGGAACAGTACTACGTTCCCACCGAGGGACTGTGGTACTACAATGACAATACCCCCGCGGGATCCGTTATTGATATCGCGGACATGGACGCCCAGCGTCTCGCGCTCGCGCGGTTTATTTATGAGGACGCGCTTAACGGCGCGGGTGACTACGATCCCAACGCCACCTACAGCGCAGGGGCGAACGGCGCGAATCATGCGAACGGTACAAACAACGCGAATTCCGCCGCTCCCGCGAACGGGGAGGAAACCACACAGACTGCCCCCTTCGAGGGAGTCGCCTACTAAAAACCGATTCTTTCTCAGCCCGGAGCGAATGCTTCGGGCTGCTTTTATTCGGAAATAAACTGACAAAAATGTAATAATCTCTTGACAAAATTGTCATAAAAAGGTAAACTATAGATAATGGTATACGCAGCTCTTGCTTGCGTTCTTTTAATTCTAACCGAAAGGAGAAGGTTATGAAAAATTCAATGAAAAAAGCCATAGCACTGCTGACAGCATCCTTGCTGCTCGGCGCTGCCGGGCTGACGGGCGCCGGAGCGGCTTCCGTCAGGGCAGACGAGAAGGCCGCCGCGCTTGCCACACCTGAAATCAAGGAAACATGGTGTGTCAACGACGGCGTGGAGATCAGCTGGGACGCCGTTGAAGGCGCCTACGGCTACCGCGTTTTCTATCTCGGCAGAAGCGGCTGGAGAGGCATGGGCAACACAACAGGCACCACCTTCCTCGATGATGAGGTAAGCTCGGGTTCCACCTACACCTACACCGTCCGCTGCATCGACAAAAACGGCAACTTCACCAGCGACTACAACCACGACGGCTTCCAGGGCACCTACATCGCGCCGCCCAAGCTCACAGAGACCGAGAGCGTCAACGAAGGCGTGCAAATCAGCTGGGAGGCCCCCAAGGGCGGCACCAAGTTCCGCGTGTTTTACAAAGGCGCGAGCGGTCAGTGGAGAAGCATGGGCGACACCACCGAAACCAGCTTCATTGACGATGACGTCAACTCAGGCAACACCTACACCTATACCGTGCGCTGCCTCAACGAAGAGGGCACCCGCTTTGTGAGCGGCTATGACAGAACAGGAATCAAGGGCACTTATGTTGCCTCCCCGAAGATCACCGCCACCGAGAGCACCACGGAGGGTGTGAAGCTCACATGGGACGCCTGCAGAGGCGCCTACGCCTACCGCGTCTACTACCTCGGCAGAGGCGGCTGGACCCGTTTCGCGCAGACCAGATCCACCAGCGCCATTGACGACGACGTCAACTCCGGCTCCACCTATACCTACACCGTGCGTGCCGTCAACGAGGACGGCGATTTTGTCAGCGGCTACTACAAGGAGGGCTGGAAAGCCACCTATATCGGCACGCCCAAGATTTCGGGCGCCGTGAACCTCTACGACGGTATCCAGCTTTCCTGGAACCCCGTCAGAGGCGCGACCAGATACGCGATCTTCTACAAGGGCGAGACCGCTTGGAAGAGTCTGGGTACCACAACGGAAACCACCTTCCTCGATGAAAATGTAGAATCGGGCGTCGCCAACACCTACACCATCCGTGCGGTCGACGACGAGGGCAGGTTCGTCAGCGACTACGAGCGCGGCGGCTTTAAGCAGACCTTCTACTCCACTCCCCTCATCTACCGCTATACGACCGACACCGGCAAAAACATCACCCTTTACTTTGACACCATCACGGGCGCCGCGCAATACAGAGTCTATATCCACACCAAGACAGGCTGGGTCGGACTCGGCAACTCCCCCACCCCCACCTTCACCACCAAGCAGGCGGGTGAAACGGCGGTCTACACCGTCAGATGTCTTGACAAGGACGGCAATTTCATCAGCTATTACGACCCGGTCGGCGTTGTCGTCAGACGTCTCGCCGCCGGCGCTGATGTTGATACCGGCATTCCCTGGATCGTCAGCCACAAGGTCAGTGAGGATCAGAGCGTCAGCGTGAACTGGGATCCCATTCCCGGCTGCTTCAACTACTACCTCTACCTCCAGACTCCCGACGGCGGACTCTCCAAGATCGGCGAGACCCAGGAGCGCAGCTTCAGCGTCAGCTCCTCCTTCTTCGGCGACAAGCCCGCGGGCAGGGAATTTGTGTTCCGCATCAGAGGTCTTGACAAGAAGGGCAATTTCGTGACGGATTATAATCCCAACGGTTATCACTTCTTATACCCGTCCGAGCTTGACCTCACCGGCAAGTTCACCTCCAACAAGATGGATACCGTCGAGGTGAGCTGGAACGCCCTGGATGCAGCCGATAAGTACAAGCTCATCGTGTTCCGCGGAATGGACAGCACCGAAATCGAGCTGGACAAGACCACCTACACCTACAAGCTCCCCGACAAAAACGACTTCTACCTCTTTATGGTGCAGGCGTACGACGGAAACGGCAGCTTAGTTGCTGTTCCCGGTAAGTACTTCGAGGTAAACCCCGACAAGGCGCCTTGATGACAAGTTTTAAAACAACGCAGCCGCTCAGCTTGAGCGGCTGCTTTTCTTATCCGCAGAGCACACTGCGGATTTTTTCTTCATTGAGCTTTTCCCCGATGACAATGATAATCTTCTGACCCTGCGCGACAGGCGAGAGTGTGATATTCTTCTTGGCAGCGTTCAGCTCCACCCATCCGCCGTCATCGACAAAGCCCTTGACACGGAAAACTCTGCCGCAGGATTCGTCCCTGAGCAGCCTTTCCGCCCTTTCCTGCGCTTCCCCGGCAGTGAGCGGAAGATTGAGGAAATACAGCGAGCGGTAGGCGCCGTCAGGAGTAGTGAGCCGCTTGACATAGCTTTCGGGTATATAGCCGCTGTTCATAATCGCTTCGAAATCAACGTCTGTCAGGCTGTCCCAGTCCTTTGTCACAACATCGCCGCCGAAATGCCTTTGGCAGCCGACGCGCTCCATGGCGCGGTTGAGATGGGCGATCGTTCGCCCGGTTTCTTCCGCGCCGGCCTGTCCCGTCTTGCTGAGCAGCACCGTTCCCGCGTTCGCCGCCTGAGAGGCGAGGAGATATTCGGAATTGTCCGAGAGTTCGTCCTCCAAATCGGCGTCCACAACCGCAATCACACTGCCGATTTCATACCAGCTGTCAAGCGGCGCCTCGTAGAGGGAATCGAAGAACTCGTCGATGTCAAAAATACCCGACGGCTCTATCAGGACACGGTCATAGCCGCTCATCCCCAGCGCGATGAGCTTGGTCTTGAAGCGGCGGCGGTGACAATCCTGATCACACGCGCCTGCCACGCTCTCGACGCCGCATCCCCTCGCCTCCAGCTCCTGCAGCAGCATTACGTCCACGTTGACCGCGCCGTAGTCATTTTCAAGGATCCCCGGCCGTATGCCTCGACGGAGCAGAAAATCCGCGTATTTTCTGATGAAGGTCGTCTTGCCCGAGCCGAGAAAGCCCGTTATCAAATCAATTTTGATCATGCCTGTATCATCTCCGCCAGTTTGCGGAGCTTCTCCTCATTTTCCTTGTGCGCGTCTTTTTTGTTCGGCTCATAAAATACCATAGATACCTGAAAATCCGCGATGCCTGCCGCAGCCGCGAGCTTTTTCAGCGCCTTGTCCGCGCCGCTGCCCAGCTGCGTGAAGAACGCGCCGTAAGCCTTCCGAGCGACCGTCGCGCTGTTCTCCGCGATAAAGGAGCGCAGCGGCGGCGCGGGAGAGCTCGCCCAGACAGGCGAGCCGAAAATGATTCTGTCATAGCGGTCAGCGTCAAAGGTATAGGTCTGCAGCGGCGGCTTTTTGCCCGTCACGGCAGCCCTGCCTCCGATAATGAAGCGTCTCGCTCCTGTGGAGGGATACGCCTTGACGGGACGCAGCTCCAGCAAATCCGCGCCCGATTCCGCGGCGAGCTTTTCCGCCAGGGATTTTGTAAAGCCGCCGAGAGAGTAATATACGATAATGGTTTTCATTCAATGTCCTCCTTTTTGTATGCGCTTGCGTTTTTTCACTGCTATTATAATCTTTTCAGACAATTTTTTCAATATAGATATTGCACAACATATAGTTTTTATGCTATAATGTTGTTTAATGTCCGCTTTCCCCTCTTGAAAGCGGAACAATTAAAAGGAGAGATAGAATTATGGAAAAAAGAGGTATGTGGAGCTCACGCCTCACCTTTATCCTCGCCGCCATCGGTTCGGCGGTCGGATTGGGCAACGCGTGGCGCTTCCCGGGACTTGCGGCGAAGCACGGCGGCGGCACATTTCTGGTAGTTTATCTGCTGGCGATGCTGCTGATGGGCATTCCGCTTCTGATGATGGAGATCGCCATCGCAAGAAAGTTCAGGCGCGGCGCGATCGAATCCATGCGCGGTATCGGCAGGAAGTGGGAATTCGTCGGCTGGGCGGCGACGTCCAACGCGTTCGTCATCGTGTGCTACTACTCGGTGGTGTTCGCCTGGGTTATCCTGATGTTCGTGAACTCGTGGCAGTTCGCCGGTATGACGGGCAACAACGAGGCAGCCGCTGGGCTGTTCACGCAGCTGACGCAGACAACAATGGCGATCGAGGGCTACGACATTCCCGGCATCGTCCTGGTGTGCCTGCTGATCGCGTGGGGACTGATTTTCTACTGCATCCGCAACGGCGCAAGCTCTGTGGGAAAGGTCGTCAAATTCACCGTATTCGCACCTGTTGCGCTCCTCCTGATCATGGCGATCAAGGGCTGCACCATGCCCGGCGCTATGGACGGTATTGCCATGCTGTTCATCCCCGACGTGAGCGCGTTCTCTGATCCCTCGCTCTGGGTCGACGCGGTCGGACAGGTGTTCTACAGCCTGTCGATCATGATGGCGATCATGTTCGCTTACGGCTCCTATGTGGGCGACGACGCGGATGTTGCGGCGGACGCGATGATCATCGCCTTCTCCGATATGGCGGTCAGCGTACTCTCGGGTATCGTGATGTTCTCCACCATGGGCGGAACGGGAATGCTCGGCGACATCTCCGCCAGCGGCATCGGCACCGCGTTCTTCATCTACCCCACGGCGATCGTCAACCTGACCGGCAACGGCGTCATCAACGCGGTTTTCGGCGCGATTTTCTACCTGATGCTTATTACGCTCGCCATCGACTCCGCGTTCTCGATCGTGGAGGGTATCTCGGCAGCGGTTTCCGACAAGTTCCACATCAAGCCCAAGACCGTTACCATCGCGATCTGCGCGATCTCCGGTCTGATTTCGCTGCTTTTCATCACTCAGGCGGGTCTTGCGTGGCTGGATATTGTCGACAACTGGACGAATCAGATCAACCTCATTGTCATCGGTATTCTCGAGTGTATCGCCATCGGCTGGACCTTCAGCCTGCGCAAGGTGCTCGATGAGGTCAACCGCAACGCCAAGCGCTTCAAAATGCCGCTTGCGTGGTTCACCGTCTCCATCAAGTACATTTCGCCCCTGCTTCTGACGGCGCTGTTCGTCTGGAACATGGTCACCCTCTTCGCCTTCAACGGCGGCAGCTACGGCGGCTATCCCATCTGGGCGCAGATCCTGGCGGGCTGGGCGGTTTCCGTGCTCGTTTTCGCCAGCGGCTTCATCGCGAAGATCGTGATCGCGAAAAAGAAGAAGGAAGGCTTTGTCGAGGACGAGATCGTCTGGAAGGACTAAATCATGATTGAAAAAGGAGAGCTTGGATTTTTCCAGCCTCTCCTTTTTTTCTGTAGGGAATCTCTAATAATTCAATGTCGTGCAGAAGTGCGGAAGATTTATGGCAGAATGTTGTCAAAACTCCGCAGGAATACTGACGT
>ONSE01000261.1 GCA_900320415.1 uncultured Eubacteriales bacterium | reverse complement strand
TGGCAAAATTATGCCGTGAAGATTTCGTGCTTATGCGCGGTAAGGAATTTTTAGAGGTTCCCTTTAAAAATTCTCTTTCAAAAATGCCGTGATTTTTTCAAACTGCATGGAGTGCGACGCCTTGACCAGCACGGTGTCGCCGTCCCGCAGGAGCGCGGGCAGCTTCTCCTCCAGCTCCTCGATGCTGCCAAACCACTCGCCCTGCGCGCCCTTGGCGAGAGCCTTCGCGAGAGGTCCCACCGCGAGGACGAGATCCACTCCCTTTTCCCTCGCGTAGCGTCCCGTCTGCTCGTGCAGCGCAAGCTCCTCTTTTCCCAGCTCCTTCATGTCGCCGAGGACCGCGACGGTTCTTCCCCCGAGGTTGACGAGGGTGTCGATCGACGCGCTCACCGAGGTAGGGTTGGCGTTGTAGCAGTCGTCAATAATGCGGATCCGCTCCGTCCTGATCACGTTCGCGCGGCTGCCGACCGTTTTGTACGCCTGCACACCGCGGACAAGCTCCTCATCGCTCAGACCGAGCAGCCGTCCGACCGCCACAGCCGCGAGCGCGTTGGAGACCATATAGCTGCCGATGGCGGGGATCACCACGTCAAGGCGCGTGTCGTCAAAGCAGAGGGTGCAGCTCACGCCGCCCTCTCCGTTGTTGCGGATATTTTCCGCGTGATAGCGGTTATCGGGGTTGAGTCCGAAGAATATCGGCGCCTTTCCGCCGACCTCCTTCACCGCAGAGAGCTTGTCGTCGTCGCCGTTGAGCACATAGACGGCGTTGTCCCTCGCGTGGAGGAACATCTCGGTTTTCGCCCGGAGCACGCCGTCGCGGTCGCCGAGGTTCTCGAGATGGCAGCAGCCGATGATCGTCAGTACGCAGACGGTGGGCTGCGCCATGCGCGAGAGGCGCTCCATCTCACCGAAGCCGGAAATGCCCATCTCAATGACAGCCGCCTCGGTATCCTCGGGCATGGAGAGCAGCGTGAGCGGCACGCCCAGCTCGTTGTTCAGATTGCCCTGTGTCTTGTGCGTCTTGTACCTCTGCGAGAGAACCGCGCAGAGCATTTCCTTTGTCGAGGTCTTGCCCACGCTGCCCGACACGCCCACCACGGGGATGTCGAACTTCTCGCGGTACGCCCTTCCGATCTCCTTGACCGCGTCGAGGGTGGAGGGCACGAGGATGTAGGGCTTGACAGCGTTCGCGGGCGCTTTCTCACAGATGGCGCAGACCGCGCCCTGCGCGTAGCACTTCTCGATGAAGTCGTGACCGTCCGCCCTTCCGCCCTTGATGGCGAGAAAGAGCGAGCCCTCCTTCACCTCGCGGCTGTCACGCTCCACAGAGGTGATGCAGACGTTTTTCATCTCGTCGCTGCCGACGTAGGTGCCGCCGCACGCGGCGGCGATTTCCTGTAATGTAAAAGGTTTCATAGCCTGTTCCTTACTGATATTTTTCCAGTGAGATTTCGATGATCTGCTGGCAGAGGTCGGCGTAGCTGATGCCCTCGACCTTCGCCTCCTGGGGCAGCAGACTGGTGGGAGTCATACCGGGCAGGGTGTTAGCCTCAAGGCAGTACGCCTTGCCGCTCTCGGTGAGGATAAAATCCACGCGCGCGTAGCTCTCGAGGTGGAGCGCGTTGTAGGCGGCGACAGCCGCTTCACGCATGGTTCTGTCCTCCTCCTCGGTGATATCGGCAGGGCACACGTCGCGCGCGGCGCCCGCCTGATACTTGGTTTTGTAGTCATAGAAGCCCTCGTTGGGAATGATCTCGATCGGGGGAAGCGCCCTGCCGCCGAGCAGACCGACGGAAAACTCTCTGCCCTTGATATACTCCTCGACCACGATCTCATTCTCGCCGTAGCTGAACGCCTCTTTGACGGAAGCCTTGTACTCCTCCGCGTCATGCGCGATGGTGATGCCGACGCTGGAGCCGCCCGAGCAGGGCTTTACCACACAGGGGAAGAGCTTCCACGCCGCGGCGGCTTCGATGCTCTTAAAAATATCGCCCGAGGGGGTGAGCACATGGCTCTGGATCAGCACGCTCTTGGTGATGCCCTTGTTCATGGCGAGAGCGGAGCCGAGATAGCCCGAACCGGTATACTTCAGACCGAGCAGATCGAGCGTCGCCTGGACCTGACCGTTTTCACCCGCGCCGCCGTGAAGGGCGAGGAAGATAATATCCGCGCAGGCGCAGATGTCGATGATATTCTCGCCCAGGTAGCGGTTGGATTTGTCGCGTCTTTCCTCGCGCACCTCGTCGATATCGGAAATCGTCTCGCCGACCCTGACGGAGTCGGTGAAGCTGTAGTTCTGCTTGAAGAGAGCGTCAACGTCGCAGATGTCCTGCTCATATCCCTTGAAAACATCGAGAAGAACCACCTCGTGACCCTTTTCTCTGAGGGCGGAAGCCACCAGAATTCCCGATGAAATGGACACGTCGCGTTCGGTGCTCGTGCCGCCCGCAAGAACGACTATTCTCATAAGAATCTCCTCCAAAAAATTAAAACATAAATGAATCGCAGCCCCAGAGC
>ONSE01000262.1 GCA_900320415.1 uncultured Eubacteriales bacterium | reverse complement strand
TTAATTTCCTGAAAAAAAGCTTGCATTTCACCCGAATGTATGATATGATAGTATCTGCGATTGAGAGATTGCAAATGCGCCGGTAGCTCAGCTGGATAGAGTGTCTGACTACGAATCAGAAGGTCGGGAGTTCGAGTCTCTTCCGGCGCGCCACAGAAAACGGTATGTACCAACGGTACGTACCGTTTTCTATTTACCACAGCAGCGCAAAGGAAGAGACTCGAAGGCAGCGCGCCAAAAACGGACGTCTATTCGGGCGTCCGTTTTCTGCTTTATCATTAATCGGTTTCAAGATATTCTGTTTAGGTTGCTTCGGTTTGTTTCCTCACATTTTCCGTGAGCGACGTATCGGGATACAAAAAAGTTGAATCATTTCCGCTGAGTTGATAATCAAGGATCAGTATAACAAGCTATATATTGCGTGAAGCGCGTCAGCTAATGAAAGAAATGAAGAACAAAGCTGCCGACAAATCTTGCGATTTGCGGCAGCTTTGCTTTTTTATCACACAGGATGGATCATATTCTTTTTGTCAAGCAGGCCGCCGTTGATGCCTGCCCTGGCGTTTCTTCTCTTCTCAAAGAAGTCCAGCGCCACCTTCGGGAACTGCGCGTAGGAGAGGACGTCCTCCTCCTGCTCGATCCACTCGGAGATCTCGTCTCTGAGCTTATCCAGCTCGGGCGCGAGACGGTCGGCAGGTCTGCCGTGGATGATCTCCATATCGCCGCAGATCTTCTTCTGAAAGGAGGGATCGATCGGCATCGGCGTGGTGCCGTACTCGCCTGCAACCATTCCCTTGAACTCACGGGTACACATACTGTAGCGCTCGCCCGTGATCACGTTGAACACCGCCTGGGTGCCGACGATCTGCGAGGTTGGCGTGACGAGAGGCGGATAACCCGCGTCCTCGCGCACACGCGGCACTTCCTCGAGCACCTCGCTGAGCTTGTCCTCCTTGCCTGCCTGCTTGAGCTGCGAGAGCAGGTTGGAGAGCATTCCGCCGGGCACCTGATAGATCAGCGCCTTCGCGTCGGTCGCGAGCATCTTGTGATCGAGAAGTCCGCTTTCGATGTACTTCTCGCGCAGCGTCATAAAGTAAGCGCGCACCTCCGCAAGCTGTCTGATATCCAGACCCGAGTCAAACTCGGTGCCCTGCAGAGCTGCCACCATCGACTCCGTGGGAGCGTGAGAGGTACCGAGTGCCAGCGGGCTGATGGCGGTGTCGATCGCGTCAGCGCCCGCCTCTACCGCCTTCAGCAGGCACATGGAGGCAAGACCGGAGGTGTAGTGCGTATGGAGCTGCAGAGGCATTTCGGGAAGCGCCTTCTTGATGGCGCGCACAAGGCTCTCCGTCCTTGCGGGCGTCAGCAGCGCCGCCATATCCTTGATGCAGATGGAGTCAGCGCCCGCGTCCGCGATCCTCTTGGCATACTCCACATAGTAGTCGTCGGTAAATACGGGACCTGTGGTGTAGCTGACCGCTACCTGCGCGTGACCGCCCTCGCGGTTAGCCGCCTTGATGGCGGTCTTGAGGTTCTTGATGTCGTTGAGTGCGTCAAAGATGCGGATAATGTCAATGCCGTTGGCGATGGAGCGCTGCACGAGGTACTCCACGCAGTCGTCGGCGTAGTGACGGTAGCCGAGCATATTCTGTCCGCGGAAGAGCATCTGCAGCTTGGTGTTGGGACAGTGCTCCTTGATGGTGCGCAGGCGCGCCCACGGATCCTCATTGAGGAAGCGGAGGCAGGCGTCATAGGTCGCGCCGCCCCAGCATTCCAGCGAATAGTAGCCGATGGAGTCGAGCTTGTCGAGAATCGGAAGCATATCCTCCGTCGTCATTCTGGTCGCGATCAAAGACTGGTGCGCGTCGCGCAGCGCGGTCTCCGTGATTTTGATTTTCTTTGCCATGTGCTCTACTCCTTTATCAGTTCAGCGTCACGAGAACCTTGCCGGAATCAACGGCCTCGCCCTTCGCCACCTCAACGGTCGCAACGGTGCCGTCCTGCGGAGCCTTTACGGGAGTTTCCATCTTCATCGCCTCGATGAACACGAGGTCGTCGCCTGACTTGACAGCCTGACCTGCGGATACCACAACGTTGACCACGGTTCCGGGCATGGGAGCCTTGACAGCTACGCTGCCGGCAGCGCCCGCGGGAGCGGCGGGCTTCTTGGCAACGGGAGCGGCGGCAGGAGCCGCAGCTGCAGCGGGAGCGGCAGAGGAATCCAGCTCCTCGACCTGAACGTCATAGACGGTGCCGTTTACGGTAATTCTGAGATTTTTCATTGGTCTTGTTTCCCTTCTATGTAAAAATTCTTAACTGCAAAATCAAATGGTGCTGTGCTTCTTCGCGACGGTGGGAACTCTCTTGCCCGAAAGCATATCGAGGGCGGAAAGCAGCGCGCCTCTGAGCCCGGAAAGCTCTACAATGCCGTCCACGTAGCCGTTCTGCGCGGCATGGAACGCGGAGAGGTTCTCCTGCGCGTATTTTTCGGCAGCCGCCTGCTGCTCGGCGACAGGTACCTTCATCACTTCGGGAGCCATAATAAACGCCGCCGCCTCAACATTGACGGGGGAAATCACCGCCTCGGGAAGAGCATAAACCACATCGGCGTTCGCGCCTGTGCCCGCGAGGGCAACATAGGCGGAGCCGACCGCCTTACCGACGATCACGGAGATCTTCACGGTCGTCGCCTCGGCATAGGCTGCGGCGAGCTTTGCCGCGCCCGCGAGGGACTCAAAGCCCGTGCAGTCCGCGAAGGTGATCACGGGAATGGAAAACGCGTCGCAGAAGCGGACGAACCTTGCCGCCTTGACGGCAGCCTTCTCGTCAAGCCTGCCGCCTGTGGTGCGGACGACGCCGACCGGCTGACCGCCGAAACGCGCCAGACGTATCCTCGCGTTGTCTCCAAATGCGTCAGCCAGACGGATCTTGGAATCCGCGTCCGCGAGCTTGCTGACGATGCACTTGGTATTCTCGCCGTCAGGCTCCCTCTCCTCCGCCTGCGGGGCGGGTACGAGGTTATTGGAGGGCAGGTAGGTCACCAGCTCTCTCGCCTTTTCGATCGCGTCATCGGTATCCTTGGCGATGAGCGCCGCGCTGCCGTTCTTCGCGTTGGTCTGCGCGTCGGCGTCTCTGCCCGTCACGTCCAGCGAGAGCTTCGCGTCCTCCGTCATCACGACGAGGTCGGCGCTCACGGCGTTCAGCGCGTTGGTGCCCAGGCAG
>ONSE01000263.1 GCA_900320415.1 uncultured Eubacteriales bacterium | reverse complement strand
GGTCATCTCGTTGCCGCGCTCACCGCAGCCGATGTAGACGATGATGTCCGCCGCCGCCCACTTCGCGAGCTGGTGCTGCACGACGGTTTTGCCCGAGCCGAAGGGGCCGGGAACCGCCGCCACGCCGCCCTTCGCGAGGGGGAAGAGGGTGTCGATGGGTCTTTGTCCCGTGGTGAGAAGAATGTCGGGAGAGAGCTTTTTCTTGTAGGGTCTTCCCACACGGACAGGCCAGGTGGTAAACATTCTGATCTCCTGTTCACCCTTGTCGGTCTTGATGACGGCAACCGTGTCGTCGATGGTGAAGTCGCCCTCGGCAACCTTGACCAGCGTGCCGCAGACCTTGTTGGGAACGAGGATTTTATGCAGCACCGCGGCGGTCTCCTGAACGGTGCCGATGATGTCGCCCGCGTTCAGCTTGTCGCCGGCCTTCGCAACGGGCTTGAAATGCCATTTCTTTTTGTGGTCGAGGGAGGGCACGTCGATACCTCTTTTGAGGTTGGTGCCCGCGACCTTCATGATCTCGTCCAGAGGACGCTGGATGCCGTCGTAGATCGCGCCGATCAGACCGGGACCGAGCTCAACGGAGAGCGGAGCGCCGGTGGACTCCACGGTTTCGCCGGGGCCGAGTCCGGAGGTTTCCTCATATACCTGAATGGAGGCGCGGTCGCCGTGCATTTCTATGATTTCGCCGATCAGACGCTGCCCGCTGACGCGCACAACGTCGAACATATTGGCGTCACGCATACCCTCGGCGATAACCAGAGGGCCTGCCACCTTTGTGATAATTCCTGTTTTCAATCAATACACCTCAATTGTTGAAGATAATGTCAGAGCCGACCGCCTGCTCCACAAAGGAGGAAAGGCGCTGTCTGCCTGTCGCCAGGCTGCCTCTGACACCCGGGATGGGTATAATAGCGGGAGTCAGGTGTTCCGCGTAGCGCGCCCGCTCCTTTTCCACCGAGAGGTAGACCTCCTCGGTGAGGTAAATAATCGCGTAATTGTCGCCGTCCGCGAGATTCCTCAGCAGATGCGCGGCCTGTTCGCTGTCGTCGCAGGGAAAGATATCCAGTCCGACCGCAGAGAAGCCCTTGACGGTTTCGGCGTCGCCGATGACGGCGATATTCTTAGCCATAGATCTCACGCAGCCTTTCCCTGATGGTGTCGGCGCCGCTCTTTGTGCGGATGCCGCTGGCGATAATGTGAATCACCTTTTTTTCGGTTTCGCTGCCGAGGTAGTAGCCCAGCAGCGGCTCCGCGCCCTCGCCGACGCGCTTGCAGCTCTCGCGGCACATCGCGTTGAGGCGGTTATCCACCCAGCGCTCAAAGGCGGAGGGCGATTCCCTGTACGCCTCGATTGCCCGGGAGCAGTCGTACTCGCCGAATCGCGCGAGCGTATCGAGCAGCGCGTCATAGCCCTTCATGGCGGCGGCGATCACCGCTTCCTTGCGGAAGCCCTCGACGCGGATCAGCGCCCGCTTGAGGTACTCGCGGTTCGCGCCCGTCCGCGCGGAGCGGATGGCGGTCTTGACGTCGCAGTAGAATACGAGGTTACGGAAGTAGCCGCGCAGGAACGCGGATTTGGAGCCCTCGCTGAGGCGCAGGATCTCGAGCATCACGGCGCGGTCGATGTAGGCGTCGGAGAGCCGCGCGTCGCCCGTGTGGGCGAGCGTCTCGTACGCCTTGTCGGCGAATTTGGAGAGCCAATCGGGCAGCAGACCCATCAGCCTGCTCTCCACCGCCTTGCGCATGACGCTGTGCTCTACCGTGCAGGGGGAGAGCAGGAGCGCGTCGTAGTCCCTGTCGGCCATCGTGCCCTTGACGGTGACCTTGAAGTTGTGCGCGTCGTTCTGGATCAGAAAGGGCTTGAAGATGTCAAAATCGGGCGCGGTGGTTTTCAGATATTTCCACAGTTCCTCGCTGTGAGAGGAGAGAAGCTCCTCCACGGTCTTGCCCTTGCCGTAGCCCTTGTCGGTGAGCAGCGTGACAAGCTCGCGCTCATCCCTGCAGGCAAGAAGCTGCTCGATGTCGGTGCGGGTGAGAAGGCTTTTCTCCCTCGCGCGGACGGAGCCTATGGAATATTCGTATGATACAGCCATAGCGCCCCCTTACTGCTCAAACAGACCGCGGTTGATCAAATCCTCGATCTCATCGCGCCGCGCGCGGAGAATCGCCTCGAAGTCCATATTCTCCTCGATGTCGCCGCTTTTGAGAATAAAGCCGCCGGGGATGTCCGCGGGGTTGCGGGAGACGGTGGCGTCAAGTCCCGCCTCTCTGATTTTTGCCTCAAAGTCGGAGGGAAGTCTCTGCAGATCCTTTTGGTTGAGCATCAGCTCGCCGCTTTTGCCCCTGAGCCGGGCGGCGAGTTTGTAAATCGCGTTAAAATAGTCGTTGTCGCCGAGCTGCAGGAGGTAGTCGATCAGCATACCGACCGTTTTGTCGATCTCGCTCCTGCGCCGTCTGAGCAGCGCGTTGCGCACCTCCAGCTCCGCGCGGCTTTTGGAAGCCGCCTGAATCTGACGGAGCCTCTGCTGTGTTTTGTCGGCGATTTCTTTTTCACGAAGCTGAGCCTCGCGCTCAGCCTCCGTCAGAACCGCGGCGTTTGCTTTTTCGGCGTCAAGTCTTATGGACGCAACGCTTTCGTCGCAGTCAGCCTTGATGCGGTTGATAATGGTTTCTCCGCCGTTCATGTTTTCACCTCAATCTCAGATGGATGTCTGCCGCGATCAGATAGCCATGTTGGGGATCTGGATCACAACGAGGAGGGAAACGATGAACGCGAGAAGTGCGTAAATCTCAACGAGGGTAACGGAAACCATACCCTTGGAGAAGTTCTTTTCGTCCTTGGCGGTCATGGCGATACCCGAGACAGCCGCCTTGCCCTGTGCGATGCCCGAGAAGAGACCGCCGAAGCCGATGGCGAGGGAAGCGCCCGCGTAGGCGATGCCCTGCGCGAGGGTGACGTCAGCGGAGCCGCCGAGCAGGCCGCTGCTGACGAGGATGAGGAAGCCTACGATGAAGCCGTAAAGACCCTGTGTACCGGGCAGCAGGGTGAGAACCAGCATTTTACCGAACATGGAGCTGTCCTCGGAGAGAACGCCCATCGCCGTCTGAGCGGCGGAGCCAACGCCCTTAGCCGAGCCGATACCTGCCAGAACCGTCGCGATAGCCGCGCCTAAAATTGCAAAAAATATTCCGTTCATAATGATTAATCCTCCTGAATTTTGATATATTTGCTGTTGAGCGAGAACGGCTCGAATTCCTTTCCGCCGCCCTCGTAGAACTTACTGAACATTTCCACGTACTGGAGTCTCATGGTGTGAACATACGCGCCGAGCGCGTTCAGACCGATGTTGATGAGATGACCCGCGAGGAAAATGACGATCAGGAACACAAAGCCGATGACGTTTGTTCCCATCATGGTCGCCAGCATATTGAACACCTGCGCCATAACGCCCGTTGTCAGACCGAGGGCGAGCAGACGCGAATAGCTGAGCAGGTCGCTGATATAGCTTGTGATGTCGTAGAGCGAGGCGAGACCGCCGATCAGCTTTCCGACAATCCCTTTTTTGTCTCTGCCCTGCGTGAGGATCAGACCGACCGCACAGGCGACGGCGATGACCGCTCCCACCGTCATCACGGCGGGGGAGAGCGCTGCGCCTGCAGCGAGAACCGCGAAGCCGACGAGCAGCAGCATCCACAGTCCCGTGTCAAAGAACGCGCCCGCGTAGTCCTTCTGACGGAAGCAGACGATAAACTTGCAGCCCATGCCCACGAGGATGTGGACAAGACCGAAGGCGATGGAAATGATCATCAGCGGCAGAGCCTGCTTCTGCGGGTCGAGCGTCGGCCACGGGAGAAGCTGATCCATCGTGACGCTGCCGCCCGTGAACATATTGTACAGCGCGGCGGGGGCGTCGCCGAAGATACTGCCGAACACCAGTCCCCAGAGGGTCGTGGAGACGCCGCAGTACTGGAAGAGCCGAAGATTGTTGCGCATCTTTTTGTCGGGCTTGAAGAGCTTCATCATCAGTCCCGTCGCGATCACCATCAGAATTCCGTAGCCCGCGTCCGAGAACATCATTCCGAAGAAGAAATAGAAGAAGAACGCCAGAACGGGAGTCGGATCGATATCCGCCTTGCCGGGAGCCGCGTACATGGTGAGGATTCCCTGGGCAGGCTCCGCGAACCTGTTGTTTTTCAGCTTGACGGGCGCGCTGTCGTCCGCGTCTCCGAATTCCACGACGCAGTCCGCGACTCTCTCGCAGAGGGCGCGCAGCTTTTCGCAGTCCTCCTCGGGCACATAGCCCTCGATGACGAACACGTGCCTGCTGTGGTCGATATTGTTGATAACATTATACTTGTCCGTGCGGATGCGGAAGTAGTCCTGCGTGGTCTTGATGTCCTCGCGCTTTTCCACATAGGAACGGATCTCGTCCTCCGCCATTTCGCTTTCCAGCTTCAGCCGCTGCGCCTTTTCGCGCAGACGCTCCGCCTTTACCTTTGGGATCTTGCTGGTCGCGCCCATCGGTCTCGCGAAGCCGAGAACGCGCAGGGCGTCCTCCGCCATGACCTTCTGGCTGACGGGGACAAAGATGACCGCGCAGGTCATCTGCGGCTCCGTGTGTTCGATCTCAAGCGCGAACTCGAGCTTTGGATTTTCCCCCGCGATCGCCTTTTGCAGGTCAGCCTCGCTGTACTGTTCGGGGAAGGTTCCTACAAAAATCGCGGTGGATCGGGTGCCTGTCGTGTTGAGTGGAATGTCGAGCTTCTGCCATGCCTCCAGCTGTACGAGCTGTGTCGCGATTCTTGTCTGCTCGGTGGTGTTGTCGGTGCGTTTCTTGTCCAGCTCCGCGAGCCGCGAGCACACCGCGATGACCTCTCCCGATTTGGCGGCGATGGCGCCGATTTCGTCGGGATCCACCTGTCTCCTGCCCTTGAAGGACGAAAGCATTCCGCCCTTTTCGGGAGCGACGCTGCCAAGAATCCGCAGCGCCTGCTCGGTGAGGTTGACATTGCGCTCGAAAACCTGCATATGGCGGCTCATATCCACACGTTCAAAGCCGTCATGGGATTGCTCTGCCTTTCTGACCTGTACCAGCGCGCTGTCCTGCAAATGCTCCAGCAGCCGCTTGCGGTCAGAACGGAGGGCGACAATCCTCACGGTTTTCATTTTTAATTTTGCCAATTTAGCATCACCACACTTTTCTGTTAGTTCAAAAGAGCGTCAGCCGCGCTTCTGATGACGCCCGCGCGGTTTTTTTCGGCACGCTGCGAAATCGCGTCGCACTGCTTCTGTGCCTGCCTGCGCGCCTGTTCCAGCTCCTGCGCGGCTGCGGCGTTCGCTTTCTCAAGCTCCTGCTCCGCCTCGCGCGCGGCGCTCTGTTCCCGCTTCGCAATCAGCTCGGCGGCGTGCTTTTTAGCCAGTGCCGCGCTCTCCTGCGCCTCTGTTTTTGCCTGCGCCTCGCGCTCTCTGCATTCTTCCTCAGCGGCGCGGATCGCGTCCAAAATATTCTTAGCCATAACTTCTCCTTTCTGTACAGTCCGTCCGCCGCGATTCGGGCAGACTTAAACAAGCTAATTGTACCATATTTCAGCGGAGAAATCAACAAAAATCGCCTCGTTTTTCTGTGCATTCTATGGGGTAATGACGGGCTTTTGGCGGGAATGCCGCTTTTGATGAAAAATCAGACATTTACAGAGATGTGCATAAATTTTGTCGCTGCCATTGACACGCCCCTCAAAACGTAATAGAATAATTTCAAACTGTACGAAAGAAGCTGTTTGTTTGTATGAAGAAGGAAATCAAAACCAACGTCATGCGGATCCTCGAGAAGGAGAAGGTGCCCTATCTCGCGCATGAGTACCCGCACGGCAAGGAGGCGGTGGACGGCGTGACGGTAGCGTCGCTGCTGGGACAGGATCCCGCCTGTGTGTTCAAAACACTTGTCACCAAAGGCGCGGGCGGCGCGTACTATGTGTTTGTCGTGCCTGTCACGTGTGAGCTCGACCTCAAGAAATGCGCCCGCAGCGTCGGAGAAAAGAGTGTGGAAATGATTCCCGTAAAAGACATCACGAAGGTGACGGGCTACGTCAGGGGCGGCTGCTCGCCGCTCGGCATGAAGAAAAGCTACCTCACGGTATTCCATGAAAGCGCCGCGAAACAGCCCCGCGTGATCGTCAGCGCGGGAAAAATCGGGTACCAGATCGACCTGCTTCCCGACGACCTGATCAGGCTGTGCGGCGGAAGGCTTGCCGACATCGTAAAGGTATAGACAGAGG
>ONSE01000264.1 GCA_900320415.1 uncultured Eubacteriales bacterium | reverse complement strand
CTGACGTATTTCAAGGAGTTTTGGCAAGATTATGCCGTGAAGATTTCGTGCTTATGCGCGGTAAGGAATTTTTAGAGGTTCCCTTTATTCATTCTGCTCAAGCAGCTTCTTGACCAGAACCGCGACGCCTGCCACCGTCAGGGCGGCTGCCGCGCTGTGCAGAACCACCTTGCGGACAAACGGCACATTGAAGTCAAGCGACGTGTAGGAAGGGTTGATCATGTAGCGCAGCAGAGGAAAGAGCAGCTTCCGCTGTTCACGGAGCACATCCTCCTTCATGTGGGGCTGCATGGAGATCACCATCGACGCGCGGGTCTCCGTGTCATAACGCCGCCACTCCAGTCCCTCTACAGAAGGGTCTCCCGTCCGCGCAAAATTCGTCCACATCTGCATCACGGTCTCAGCGAGCGTTTCGTCCGCCCTCTCCCCCGTGTAGATGGTCTCGTCCAGATTGCCGAACACATATGCAAGCTCCACGGCGTGGCAGGCCTTGCGCAGCGGCATCGCCGAAGGCACTGTCCAGTAGTACATATACGCCCTGCCGCCGTTTCTCGCGTGCTCCTGCGCCTGACAGATCGCGGGCAGACGGAACATCATCTCATTGTAAAACTCCGCCATCCGCCACATACTGTGGCCGCTCTGGCTCTTCATGAACCTTCTGACGCGGGCTTTATCCTTCTGCTCCAAAATACGCAGATCATTCTCAAACTTGACGGGGATGCTGAAACGGAACGGCACCACGCCGCCGATCTCTCCGATCCAGTAATTCATCTCGTTCGAATTGGTGCCGATCAGGAGATCCACATCGGCGGTCACGCCGCTCACATACGGCGCATAGGGATTTGTCGGAATGATCCTTCCGTCCCTCTGCGGAAAATTGTTATAAAAATTCACTTTTTCATTGAGGGCGCGCAGCTGTGTTTCGTCCAGCGCCAGCAGGTCATCCATTGACCTTGCCCTGCTCGCCTTGAGAAGCCGGGCGGTAAACTCGCGGCACTCCTTTTTGGAAAAGGTCAGAGCCACGGAGCCGCTCTCCGCGATGACGCGGCGGAACAGTCCCTTCGCCTGCGGAATAACCGGGAGCAGCGAAACGCTGCCGCCTCCCGCTGACTCACCGAATACCGTCACGTTGCCGGGATCGCCGCCGAAAGAACAGATATTCTCCTTCACCCAGCGCAGCGCCTCGATCTGGTCGAGGATCCCCAGGTTCGGGGCGTCGGGATAGTTCTCCCCGCCCTCGAGCTCGGAAAAATCGACAAATCCCATCAGCCCCGTGCGGTAGCCCACCGTCACAAGAACGATATCGGGGTGCCTGCTGACAAGCGCCCTGCCGTCATACATCGGGTCGGCGGTGCCGCCCCAGCCGTAGGAACCGCCGTGGAAAAACACCATGACAGATTTGTCCCGGCTGCTGTCGGAGCGGTTGACCCAGATATTGAGGTAGAGGCAGTCCTCTCCCTGCGGATAGTATGACGCCTGCTCGGTTTTCCACTCGGTCTGTATCGGAGACTTGCCGTTGTAGTATGCCTCAAAGACCTCGTCACTGTCCCCTGGGGACTGCGGCGCCTTCCAGCGCAGCGCGCCTGTGGGCGGCACCGCGAAGGGAATCCCCCTGAAGGCGGTCACATCGCCCGTCTTTCCTCCGACAAATACGCCGTTGCGGCATTTGACTGCCAGCTCCCTGTCATACTCGCCCGTGATGCGGCGGTTCTCACCGTAGCGGTGACGGATCAGCTTTTTGGCATCTGATTTTTTATTTCCATTCATTTCTTTCTCCTGAATACGCCCACGATCGTCTCAAAGAAATTCTTTTTGTTAGTGTATTTCCTGCGGATCTCGCCGATGGTCACATCCTTCTGGGAATTGTGGGTCACAAGTCCCTGCGCCACCCTGAGATAGGTATCCTTGTAGGCGTTCATGCTTTCGTCGTCATAACGGCTGGCGGTGTAGTCAATCATCAGAATCAGACCGTCCGCTCCGTCGAGGATCTCCATATCCAGTATAGTCTGCGACGCCGCCTGGTTCTGACGGATGTCGATGGTTTCGACGTTCATGCCATCCAGTCCGCCCATATCGCGGATGTCGCGCTGATAGAGCAGGTACGCCGCCTCGCTGCCGCCGACCTGGTTGTGGATGTCCACATACGGATAACAGCTGTGCTCGATGCCCTTCTGCACCTGCAGATGCACCTCCGCGAACAGCTCGCGCAGCGTCATGCCGTCGCTGAGACGCACGCCGACGGGCAGATCACGGAACAGCAAACCGACGGTATTCATCGCGGTCATATCCTCTCTGCCGTTGTATATCCATGAGATCTTGATATCGTTTTCTTTGTTGTAAATCGCGATGGCAAGGATCGCCGCGGTGATGAAAAACTCATTGCGGCTGATTTTGTACTGGCGCTCCACCGCTTTCATCTGCGGCTGCTCGATGCCCAGCGGCGCAAACAGCTCGCCCATCTCGTTCTCGCGCGACTCGTGGTCAACCGCGGGATAGCTCGTCCACTCGACGCCTTCATACTTCTCCTCAAAGTAGCGGCAGCTCTCCTCATAGAAATCGGATTTCACCGCGTCCTCGCGGTTCTGCAAAAAGAGATAGTAGAGGTCAGGCTCCGGCTGCATACCCATGTACGCCTTGCCGACGTTGCCCATGAACACCTTCAGTGAGGTGCCGTCAAACAGCGTGTGATGCACGTCAAAGAACACATAGCCGCTCTTTTCTGTCTCAAACACACGGCAGCGGTGCAGACAGCCGCCGATCATCTTGAAGGGCTGCACAAGCGTGTCCTTGATGGTCGCGAACTCAAATTCGCTCATTTTTTCCACGCGGATATCCTGCAGCACGCCGGGGGTGTAGCGCTGCACGATTTCGCCGTCATCGTTGAAGCGGAAGGTGGTCAGAAGCGCGGAATGGTTGCGGATAGCGGTGTGCATCGCGTCTGCCAGCTTCTGCATATCGAACATTTCCTTGTCCACCTTGAGCATGGAGAACAGGTTATACATGGTGGATTTCGGCGTGTAGAGCTGGTAGTCAACCATATACAGCTGCTCGGTGGTGAGCGGATGGTCAACCTCCATCGCCCGCGCGTTTTTCTGCTCGGGCGCCTCGCCGTCGTCGTTTGCGTGGTTCTCCTCATACAGAGCGGCGATTTTCTTCGGCGTTCTGCCGCGGAAGATCTCTCCCGCGTTCAATCCCGGCAGGTCGCTTTCGGTGATCACGCGGATGGAACCGAGGGAGTCGCCGCCAAGCTCATAGAAATCGTCGTTGATGCCGACCTGTTCAAGCTTGAGCACCTTCTCCATCGCGGCACAGAGCTTGCGCTGGATCTCGTTCTCGGGCGCGGCGTAGCTGGTCTTGAAATCGGAGGTGTCGGGCTTGGGCAGCGCCTTTCTGTCCATCTTGCCGTTCGGCTTGAGCGGCACCTTGTCGATCTTGATGTAATAAGCGGGGATCATGTAATACGGCAGACGCTTCGAAAGCTCCTCCCGCATACGGGCCGTATCCACCTCAATGTCCGCGGTGTAGTAAGCGCAGAGATAACTCTTTCCGCCCTCCTCAAAGCCGCGCGCCGCTGCCCAGTCGATGCCGAGCACCTGCTTGACCGAGGCTTCGATCTCGGCAGGCTCAATACGGTTGCCGTTGATCTTTATCATATCGCCCGTGCGTCCGAGCAGCACATAATTGCCGTCCGCCCCTCTGCGCGCGAGGTCTCCCGTGTGGTATATACCGTTCACAAACGCCTTTGCGGTTTCCTCGGGAAGGTTGATATAGCCGCGCACATAGGGATTCTCAAAGCAGAGCTCTCCGATCTCGCCGTCCTCCGCCTCATTCCCCTCCTCGGTCAACAGGGTAATTTTGGTTTCCACCTCGGGTTTGCCGATCGGACAGGTCTCATACTCCCTGTCGATTTTGAATACGCCCACCGCGAAACCGCTTTCGGACGCGGCGTAAATATTGATCAGCTCAAGGTTCTTGTTGTAAATGTTATTGGCGGGCTCGCTGCCGACAAACAGCATCCTCAGGAAGGGTCCCGTCTGGTTGCCGAGCATACGCACATAGGACGGGGTCAGAAAGGTGATGGTGATCCGCTTTTCCACGAAGAACATCTTCAGCGCCATCGGGTTCTTGATGGTGGCGTAGCTGACAACAAACATCTTGCCGCCGCAAATGCTGAGCAGCTCCAGGATCACGATAACGGAAGCGACAAAGTTCATGGGCGCGAGCAGCGCCACCCTGTCCTTGCCGTTGAAGGGATTCTCTCCGTTGAGACGGATGGACTCGATCGCCCTGCCGAGATTGCCGTACTCGTGCAGCACACCCTTGGGATTGCCCGTGGTTCCCGAGGTGTAAATAGCGTAGGCGGCGTCGTGGTCGTCTGTCACGGCGTGACCGCTCTTCGGCTCTGCCGCCATCAGCTCGTCCCAGCAGGCGGCGTTCAGCTCATACCTGCAGCTGCAGTCGGTACGTATGTAGTCAATACGGTCGGGCGCGTAGGTATCCTCCACCAGCGCCCACGCCGCGCCCGCCTTCCATACGCCGACCATCGCGATGATGGGCATTATGCCGCGCGGCAGGTTGATCAGCACAAAGTCCTCTTTGCCGATCCCCTTGGCGCTGAGGTGGGCATAGATCCTGCCGCTCATGTCATCAAGCTGGGCGTAAGTAATTCCCTTCGCGTGCGCCTCGTCATACAGTATTGCGGCGTTTGGCTTTTCGCGTGTATACTGCTCCAGAAGTTCAATAATGTTCATTCTCACTCACCTACTTCATATGTCAGGATCTCATCAAAGCCCGTGACTTCAAAAACATCGTTCACTGCCGCGCTGACATTCAGCAGCTTCATCTCTCCCTGCGTCATCATTTTCTTCTGCAAAGAGAGGAGCACACGGAGTCCCGCCGATGAAACATAGTTGACGCCGGCAAAATCAATCGTCAGCTCCGTTACACCCTCCAGATAGGGCTTGACGCCCGCCTCAAACTCGGGCGCGGTCACGGTATCAATCCTTCCGCTGACGACTACAAAGAGGTTACTGTTTTCTTTTTTTCTTTTGATGTTCATAAGCATCTCTCCTCCTATTTACTCTGATATCTTATTATACCATATCAGGCCGGACAATACCGTGACAAATGAGAATTTTTTGAAATTATTTTTTGGATTTCTTCAGAAGAACCCCCACCGAAGCTCTCAAAAACACCTTTTACCCCCTGTAATGACTGCAGGACACATCTCCGTCCGTCAGGAATTGTCCTTTGATGGAGGAACGCCTACTTTGTCGTTGACATTTCACAAAAAAATTCCACATTTTTATATTTCTTAGTATTGAAACAACATTACAGTTATGCTAAAATAAGAATGAGAAGCATATTCTTCCGACCGGCAGGATATGCGCAATGAAATACAAAGGAGGTTCATCTTAATGAAAAAACACAAGAAAGCTCTGAAAAGGGTATCGGCGATCCTTCTGAGCGTATTTCTCCTCATCTCCGTTCCCGCTTTTCCGGTTTCGGTAAGCGCCGCGTCGGCTGAGGAGGAAACCGTCGCGGCAACGAGCGGCACCTCAGGCGATTGCAGCTGGACAAACGTCAACGGAACCGTCACCATCAGCGGTGAAGGCAGGATAGCGGATTACCAAAGCTATACCGATTCGCCT
>ONSE01000266.1 GCA_900320415.1 uncultured Eubacteriales bacterium | reverse complement strand
GCTTTTCAAGAAGGGTCTTGCCTATAAAAAAGAGATGAACGTCAACTGGTGTACCTCCTGCAAGTGCGTGCTTGCCAACGAGGAGGTAGTCAACGGCGTCTGCGAGCGCTGCGGCAGTGAGGTTGTCCATAAGGTAAAATCCCAGTGGATGCTCAAAATCACCGAATACGCCGACAGACTGATCAACGACCTCGATCTGGTGGACTACCCCGAGAGAGTCAAGGCGCAGCAGAAGAACTGGATCGGCAGAAGCACAGGAGCCGAGGTGGATTTTGCCACCACCACAGGCGATACGCTGACCGTTTATACCACCCGTGCCGACACACTTTACGGCGCGACCTACATGGTGATTTCTCCCGAGCATCCCCTCATCGAGAAGTGGGCGGACAAGCTCGGAAACATGGACGAGATCCGCGCCTATCAGGCGGCGGCAGCCCGCAAGTCCGACTTTGAGCGCACCGAGGTGGCAAAGGACAAGACGGGCGTCAAGCTCGACGGCGTGAAAGCGATCAATCCCGTCAACAATACCGAGATCCCGATCTTCATTTCCGACTATGTTCTCGTTTCCTACGGTACGGGCGCGATCATGGCGGTACCTGCCCACGATACCCGCGACTGGGAATTCGCCAAGAAGTTTGACCTTCCCATCATCGAGGTCGTCAAGGGCGGCAACGTGCAGGAGGAAGCCTTTACCGACTGTGCCACGGGCATTATGGTCAATTCGGGAATGCTCGACGGCCTGAGCGTTGACGAGGCAAAGAAGAAGATCATTGACTGGCTGACCGCCGAGGGCAAGGGTCACGCCAAGGTGAATTATAAGCTCCGTGACTGGGTATTCTCCCGCCAGCGCTACTGGGGTGAGCCGATTCCGATCGTTCACTGCGAAAAGTGCGGCTTTGTACCCATCGACGAAAGCGAACTCCCCCTCAGACTGCCTATGGTAGAGTCCTACGAGCCTACCGATACGGGCGAGTCTCCTCTTGCCAATATGACAGACTGGATCTCCACCACCTGTCCCAAGTGCGGCGGCAAGGCTTGCCGCGAGACGGACACCATGCCGCAGTGGGCGGGTTCCTCGTGGTACTTCCTCAGATATATGGATCCCCACAACAAGGAGGCGCTCGCCTCCAAGGAGGCGCTCGAGTACTGGTCTCCCGTTGACTGGTACAACGGCGGCATGGAGCACACTACGCTCCACCTGCTCTACAGCCGTTTCTGGCACAAGTTCCTCTATGACATCGGCGTGGTTCCCACTTCGGAGCCCTACGCGAAGCGCACCTCCCACGGTATGATCCTCGGCGAGAACGGCGAGAAGATGAGCAAGTCCAGAGGCAACGTCGTCAATCCCGACGATATCGTCAATGAGTACGGCGCGGATACAATGCGTCTGTATGAGATGTTCATCGGCGACTTTGAGAAGGCGGCTCCCTGGAGCCAGGCGAGCATCAGAGGCTGCCGCAGGTTTGTGGAGAGATACTGGAACCTCCGGAACATTCTCATTGAGGGCGATACCGTCCGTCCCGAGCTGGAGTCCGCGTTCCACAAGACCATCAAGAAGGTCGGGGAGGATATCGAGAACATCAAGTTCAACACTGCCATCGCGGCGCTGATGGCTCTGATCAATGATATTTCCAACGTGAAGTCCATCAACAGGGAGGAGCTGAGAATCTTCTCCATCCTGCTCAACCCCTTTGCGCCCCACGTTACCGAAGAGGTCTATGAGGCGTGCAGGCTGGGCGAGGGAATCCTTGCCGAGGCGCAGTGGCCCTCCTATGACGAGAGCAAGTGCGTAGATGAAAGTGTTGAAATCGCGGTTCAGGTCAACGGCAAAATCAAGGCAAAGCTCCTAGTACCCGTTGACGCCTCCAGAGAGGAAATGCTCGAGCTCGCGAAAAAGGCGGAAAAGGTTGCGGCGGCAATCGAGGGAATGAAGATCATCAAAGAGATAGCGGTTCCCAAAAAGCTTGTAAACCTCGTTGTTAAGCCATAAAAACGCTTTTTCAGAAAAAGTTTTATTAATTTCAACATTTCTATTGACTTTATCAGCCGCATATTGTATAATTACAAATGCAATTCATGCAAATTACCCATGCCCTTTGGCAGATGGGAGGGAAGATAGATGGCTGAAATTCGTTTAAAAGAGAATGAATCTCTTGAGAGTGCTTTGAGAAGATTCAAGAAGCAGTGTGCGAGAGCTGGCGTTATTGCCGAGGTTCGCAAGAGAGAGGCTTACGAGAAGCCCTCCGTAAAGCGCAAGAAGAAATCCGAGGCAGCGCGCAAGCGTAAGTACAGGTAAGCAATGGGCGGACAGTGGAAGCTGTCCGCTTTTTGATTTTTACGGCAAGGAAAGTGTTGAAAATGAAAAAAATCTTAGTTTTGTTAGGGCCCAACCTGAACATGGTCGGAGTGAGAGAGAAAGGCGTCTACGGCACCGAAACCGCCGCCGACATCGAAACGCAGATCAAAGAATACGCGTTGAAAACAGGCTTTGAGGCGGAGGTGTTCCAGTCTAATCACGAGGGCGCTCTGATTGACCGCATCCATGCGTCAAGAGAAGGCTACTGCGGTGCCGTCATCAACGCTGGAGCGCTGACGCACTACAGCTACGCGCTGCGTGACGCGATAGCCTGTGTGAGCGCTGTCCCATATATCGAGGTGCATATGTCAAATATTCATGCCCGTGAGGAGTTCCGCCGCCATTCCGTGATCGCGCCCGTCTGCGCAGGACAGATTGCGGGCTTTGGCAAGATAAGCTACTTCCTTGCGATCGAGGCGCTGAAGGAACTGAGCCAATGAACGGATTATTCGAAAATAGAATTAACAGATTGAGAGATAGTCTCGGGAGTGCGAAGGAAGCCTTTTTGCTGACCAATGAGGTAAACATCGGTTATTTCTGCGGCTTTTTTCACAGCGAGGGCTATCTGGTCGTAACACAGGAAAAAGCGGTTCTTCTTGTGGATTTCCGCTATTATGAGGCGGCGCAGAGGAAGGCAAAGGGCTGCGAGGTCATCCTGTTCCGAAAGCTCAGCGAGGAGCTGCTGTCCGTTCTGACGGAATCGGGTATTCAAAGTGTCTGTGCGGAGCCGTCGCATATGACGGTCAGTCAGTATTCGTTTTTCAAAGAGAAGCTCGGAGAAAAAGAGATCGCGGTCGTCGCGGAAAAACGCCTGACCGACGCGATCGGGAAGAGCCGGATCATTAAGGATGACGCCGAGCTTTCAAAGATTCAGACAGCGCAGACCATTGCGGAGCAGGCGTATCTCGAGTTGCTCAACGACGTCAGGGCAGGCGTGTCGGAGCGTGAGCTTTCCGCAAGGCTTGAGTATTACATGAAGCGCGGGGGCGCGGAGGACAAGTCCTTTGACCTGATTACGATCACGGGCAAAAAGACCTCGCTGCCGCACGGCGTGCCGTCTGATGATGTGATTCGTGAGGGCGACTTTTTCACCTGTGATTTCGGTGCGGTGTACGACGGTTATCACAGCGATACTACCCGCACGGTCGCGGTGGGATACGCCACGGACGAAATGCGGAAAATCTATGAGATTGTTCTGCGCGCGCAGCTGGCGGCGCTGGAAGTTATCAGACCCGGAGCGGGCGCGGCGGAGGTGGACAGGACCGCGCGCGGCATCATTACAGACGAGGGCTACGGTGCGTTTTTCGGACATTCCACGGGACACGGCGTCGGACTTGACATCCACGAGGCGCCCGCTGTTTCCCCGAGGGGGGAGACGATTCTTAAAGCGGGAATGGTGATTACCGATGAACCCGGCATCTATCTTCCGGGGCGGTTCGGAG
>ONSE01000268.1 GCA_900320415.1 uncultured Eubacteriales bacterium | reverse complement strand
GATGCCTGTTTCGGTCTTGAAGGACGCTACCATCCAGTCGATGATGCGCTTGTCGAAGTCGTCGCCGCCGAGACGGTTGTTACCGGCTGTCGCGAGAACCTCCTGAACGCCGTCGCCCATCTCGATGATGGATACGTCGAAGGTACCGCCGCCGAGGTCATATACCATGACCTTCTGGTCATTTTCTTTGTCTACGCCGTAGGAGAGAGCGGCCGCTGTCGGCTCGTTGATGATTCTCTTGACATCAAGACCCGCGATCTTGCCCGCGTCCTTGGTCGCCTGGCGCTGCGCGTCGGTGAAGTAAGCGGGAACGGTGATGACCGCCTGCGTAACGGTCTCGCCGAGATAAGCCTCCGCGTCGGCCTTGAGCTTCTGCAGAATCATCGCGGAAATCTGCTGGGGAGTGTAGCTCTTGCCGTCAATGTTTACCTTGTAGGCGGAACCCATCTCTCTCTTGATAGAGGAAACGGTTCTGTCGGGGTTGGTGATAGCCTGACGCTTCGCGACCTGACCGACCATTCTTTCGCCGTCCTTGGAGAAGGCGACTACGGAAGGTGTGGTTCTGGAGCCTTCCGCGTTGGCGATGACGACGGGCTCGCCGCCTTCAATTACCGCTACACATGAGTTGGTTGTACCTAAATCTATACCGATTGTCTTTGCCATAATTCATTCCTCCGATTTGTCTTTACTATAGTTTTCTATCTGAATAATCTGATGAACCGGTTGTTTCTCAGTTTACGACCTGAACCATCGCGTGACGGATGATCTTGTCGCCGATTTTGTAGCCTGTCTGGAACACGGCGGCAATCTGTCCCGATTCCAGCTCGTCGCTGTCTACCATCGAGATCGCGTTGTGGAGCTGCGGGTCAAATGCGTCTCCGACCGCGCCGTAGCTCTCGATCTTGAGCTTCTCAAACGACCTGTCGAGCTGCGTCTGGATCAGACTCACGCCCTTGTATACTTCCGCGTCCGCGTCCTTGAGGTTTTCGAGAGCCATTCTCACGCTGTCCGCTACGGGCAGCAGCTCGGTGACTGCCTTGCCTGTCGCGTCATCATAGATCGACAGCTTCTCGTTGGCGGTGCGCTTGCGGTAGTTGTCATACTCCGCGGCGAGACGCATATATTTTTCCTTCTGAGCGGCAAGCTCTTTCTCGAGGGCTTCGATCCTTGCGTCCTTTTCGTTCTTGGCTTCAGCGGTTTCTTCCGCGGCCTCCTCGGTCACTTCCTCAGCCTTGGTCTCCTCGACCTCGGCGTCCTTCTTGTTCTTAGCCATCTTATTCATCACCCCTTGGGTCAATTTTTTATGTCTATCCAATCTTCTATCAATTCTCCCGCGCAGCCCGCGACTGCCTCCAGAATGGCGATGGTGCGCGCGTAATCAACGCGCTGCGGCGTAATCACCGCGATAACGCCTGACGGGCTGCCGTCAATGCTGTAGCGGGTGGAGAAAAGAGAGCTGTTTTTCAGCTCCACGCGGTTGTTTTCGTTGCCGATACTCACCGCCGTGTGCTGCGGACGGCGCGAAAGCATCACAGCCAGCTCTCTCTCGTTTTGCAGGTATTCAATCAGCTCGCGGCCGAATACTCCGCCCGAGCCGAACAGCAGCTTGCTGAAGCTGCTGTGCATGACGCTGACGGCAGCCGCCGCCTGCGCCGCCTCCATAATGGCGATCAGCGCCGGAGGCATAAACAGCGAAAGCTCTCCGAAACGAACCGCGGCGGTCTGGATGAAGGGCTGCCCGATGGAGGCGACCCTGATTCCCGCGCACAATTCATTGAGCGCCCTGTCAAACATTCCGAGGATCTCGGGTGTGATGACAAACGCGCAGCGGAACAGCCTTGTGCGGATGACGCCGTTGGAACAAATCATCACAGTCATCGCGGAGTGCCTGCCCGTCTGAACGAAATCAAGCTTGCGCACCCTGCAGTCCTCTGAGGACGGGGTCGTCGCGAGTGCGACGGTGCCTATGAGCCGCTCGGTGATATCCGCCGCGCCCTGAAGGATCTCCTCGGGCGAGCCGGCGTTCCGGGAGAGTACATCCCGGATATACGCTGTGGCGACCTGAGCGAGAGGCTGCTGCTGCATGACATTGTCAACATAGTAGCGGTAGCCCTGCGCCGTGGGGACGCGTCCTGCCGATGTATGCGGCTGCGCGAGATAGCCCTGCGCGGTCAGCTCCGCCATATCGTTGCGGACTGTTGCCGAGGAAACGCCGAGTCCCGTTCCGTCAATCAGCGACTTGGAGCCGACGGGCTCTCCGCTGCTGATGAAGCTCTCAACGATTGCCGCGAGGATTTTTTGCTTTCTTGCGGCAGGAGTCATTGTTGTTCCTCCTTTGAAATCGTTTTAGCACTCTATGGGGCTGAGTGCTAATTGACTGTAACATTACTATACCCCCAAAGTCAGAAAAAGTCAAGCGTTTTCGGAAAAAAGTTTTCCATTTCACAAAAGTTTCACCTTTCATTCACTTTTTTCTTGATTTCATCGGCTCTTTGAGATAGAATGGTAGTGAAAAGCGGGAGGGTAACCCTTTTGCTTTCAGGCGAATTCAGGCGAAGGAGATGGTTTTGTGCCGTTTTTGCAATATTTTTATGTTTTCCTCTGGGTGGCTCTGGGGGTGCTCTGTCTGCTGATTGGCAGGAAGCAGGGCGCGGTCGGTTTTCTGCTCGCGGGCTTCTTCGGCTTTATGGTGGTGTGGTACGGTCTGCGCGCCTTCGCGGGGCTGCCGGTGTTTGAGGGTGTGTGGAGCTTTGTTTTCCGCGCCGTGCTGCTGGTGTTCCTTGCCGTGATCGTTTTTGTATGGTACCGCGGCAGACAGGCACGCGTCAATCGTGATCCCGAGTCGCTGCCCCATGATGAGGACTGTCACTGTGAGCACTGTGAGGAGGAGCATCCCGGGGAAAACGATACATAGAGGATCATATATAGATAAGTATGCGTTTCTTCTCACAAGATATGGCGGCAAAAACAGGGAAATGCGAAAAACCTTACTTTTTTTGAAAAAACGCTTGATTTTTGGCGTCTGATATGCTAAAATATCACTTGTATGACTGTTATAGTTATTGCTACATTTAAGGAGGTGGGACAATGCCCAACATTAAATCCGCGAAAAAGCGCGTAAAGGTTATCGCGACAAAGACAGCCCGCAACAAGGCGGCTAAGTCGGCTCTCAGAACCGCTATCAAGAAGGCCTACTTTGCGGTTGACACAAACGCTGCCAACAAGCAGGAGGCAGTTCGTCTTGCTACAAAGAAGATCGATCAGGCGGTTGCCAAGGGAATTCTTCACAAGAACACCGCTGCGAGAAGCAAGTCTAATCTTGCGAAGCGTCTGAACGCTTCCGCGTAAGTCAAACGGAAGAGCAAAAAGAAACAAAATGAAACGATAAAGGCAGAGTTTTTCTCTGCTTTTTTTGTTTTTCTGTTGACTTTTTCTAAAAAAATGTTTAGAATAGAGGTATACACAACAGATAAACTAATATTGGAGGTTGTTGTTATGAAAAATAAGAACTTAATGTGGATTATCGGTATTGTATCCTTTTTCGCTGCTGTTTCCGCCGCGCTCACCGCGTTTTTGATTGTGAAGGACAAGCAGAAAAAGGATGACGAGGAACTGATGGAGTACCTTGACAATTCCATTGAATAAGAGACAGTCGCATCGGGCGGTATAGCGTGCTATCGTGCTATACTGCCCGTTGTTTTTTGATGACGGGATAGGAGGATAAGGATGATCGAACAGGAGCTGGAGCGTCTGCTGGGCGACGCGAGAAAGGACAAAAGCTTGAAGGCGGCGCTTGCCGCGACCAGAAATACAGAGAATCCCGTGGAGGATTTCTGTGCCTTCGCGCGGGACAGAGGATATGACATCACCGCGGGAGAGCTGTTTACCATGGGGCTGACGGCAAATGACGCCAAGCTGCGCAGCGTCAACGGAGGCGGTGTCAATCCCATCGACGGCTGGGACGACGCCTATGAGCAGTTTTTTGCGGAGCTGATGTGGGGAGGCGGCGGAAAACAGGTGGATTAATTACAGGCAACCTCTAAAAATTCCTTACCGCGCATAAGCACGAAATCTTCACGGCATAATCTTGCCAAAACTCCTTGAAATACGTCAGTATTCCT
>ONSE01000269.1 GCA_900320415.1 uncultured Eubacteriales bacterium | reverse complement strand
GTAACAACTCGCCTTTTTAATTTTCTTAAGAAATTATTCTTTGTCTGTTATGCACAAATTTAATCTTTGTTTCTAGTCGCTTCTGCCGAATCTTTAAAAATTAAAATTTTTTCAATTTTCCTTGAAAAACAGCCGTTTTCTGCGCCTTTTTTCGGGCTTCGGCGCCTTGCAGGAAATCAGGATCGTATCCTCGCCGATCAATTTTATTTTCTCCCACGGAATAATATAATCTTCGCTCTTTCCAAATATTCCGAAGAAGAAATATCGTGCAAATATTACAAAAGCTACAACCTTAGCGGTTTTTGTTTCCACAATGATGTCATCTACGTAACCAAGTCTTGCTCCGTCCGCCTCGCTGATGACCTCCTTGCGCCTCAGATCATTGAATCTGCAATCCATATCGGCCTCTCCTCCCTGCCCAAATATATGGCCTGAAATCACGAACTATTCATTGACTTTTGCCCACGTATTTGATAAAATAGGAATGAAATATTCCTCAAGGAGGTCACGCTATGAATTATGTATTTATGACAGACGCTTCCTGCGACCTCACCCAGAAGCAGGTTGACGAAATCGGTGTAAGAGTGCTCCCCATGGAGTTCCAGATTGACGATAAGTGCTACCTGCACTACCCCGATTGCCGCATGATGAAGCTCGACGAGTTTTATAAAATCATCCGCGAGGGCGCCTATCCCAAGACGTCACAGATCAATTTCGAGTCCTTCAAGAACTACTTTGAGCAGTATCTCAAGGCGGGCAAGGACGTTCTCTACACAGGTATCCCCACGGGTCTGAGCGGCACCTTCAACACCTGCATGATCGCCGTCAGCGAGCTGAAGGAAAAGTATCCTGACAGGAAGATCATCGCGATCGATTCCACCTGCGATTCCGCGGGACTGGGTCTGCTGGTATATCTGGCAGGCAAGAAGTACGCCGCCGGCGCGGACATCGAGGAGGTCGCGGCGTTTATTGAGGAAACCAAGTCAAATATCGGCCACTGGTTCGTTGTCAACGACCTCGAACAGCTCAAAAGAGGCGGCAGGATCTCCGCGGTGACCGCCACCTTCGGCAAGGCGCTGCAGATCAAACCGCTCATCAGCTGTGACGAAACGGGCAAGCTCGTCAACGTCGGCAAGATCAGAGGAAAGAGCAACATCACAAGCACGCTGGTGAAGTACATCAAGCGCGACGGAGAGAATCTCAAGAAGAGCACCGTCTTTATCGCGCACGCCGACAATCTCGAGGGCGCCAAGGAGCTGAAAAAAGCGATCAGGGCGATGTGCAGAGACGTCCAGATCTGCGACATCGGTCCCGTCATCGGCTCACACGTCGGCTGCGGTATGCTGGCGCTCGTTTTTCAGGGAAAGAGAAACCCGCAGGTTTAAGCTCTCTGCCCCGCAAAAGCACGGAACCGAATTATCAGAGGTTCCCTTCATTGTTTTTCAATACAAAAAAGCCGGACCCGCGCGGGTCCGGCTTTTTTGCTTTTTTCGGGACGATCAGCTCCTGCTGTAAAAAAGCAGGCACATGAAGCTGACGCCCAGAAAAGCGCCGATAAAGGTTCCGATGATGATTCCCAGCAGCATTTTTTACCTCCTAAGCAAAATCAGACAATGTTCATTACCGTTATATGCCATAATAGAGGCGGTGGTGATTCTATGACAACCGTTTACCTCGATGTGCTGATAACGGTCAACATTTTTATTGATTTCTTTCTCATTCTATGCGTCAAAAAGGTTCTCCGCGTCAGAGCGGGGCTGACGCGCATGATCCTGGGGAGCCTTCTCGGGGGCGTCCTCAGCCTTGTCGCCCTGCTCCCCAGGCTCCCCTTCGGGCTGAACCTGCTCACCGACCTCGTGTCCGCCGCGCTGATGATGCTCACGGCCTTCGGCTTCGGCGGACTCAAATGCTTTCTCCGGCGCGTGGCGGTATACTTCGTCCTCTCTTTCGGCTTCTGCGGTCTGATGATATTCGTTTACACCTCGTTCCATCCCGGGGGTATGGAGATCTTCAACGATACCGTATATTTTAATATATCCCCTTTTCTGCTGATTATTCTCACCCTTGTCTGCTATTATACACTGCGGCTGCTGCAAAGACTGACGAAGGGTGTGTGCGGAAGAAGCACCTGTAACGTTGAAATCGCGCTGGGAGGCTCCAGAACCTCCTTTTTCGCCGCCGTAGATACGGGATGCACCGCGAAGGAACCGTTTTCGGGAGAATACGTCATTTTTGCCGAGGAGGGAATTCTACGCGATTTGCGGCTGCGTGATGATAAAATAAGAATTATCCCCTTTGAGAGTCTGGGCGGCGGCGGTATCGTAAAGGGCTACCGTGCAGACAGCGTCATAATCGACGGGAAACGCCTGAATTCTGGTGTTTATCTCGGGGTGTGTCAGAATATTCTTTCGGGTGAAATCAAGGCTCTGGTGCCCTCTGTTTTGCTCGCAGACGAATGATAGCGAGGTATTGTTATGCTGAAATGGTTTTGGAAGGTCAAAATGCTCTTTCTGAGCGAAAACGAGGTCTTTTACATCAACGGCAGCGATACGCTGCCGCCTCCGCTGAGCCGCGAGGAGGAAGCGGAAATCATGGGCAGGATCTCCGCGGGCGACGGAAGGGCGCGGGAGCCGCTGATCGTACATAACCTGCGGCTGGTGGTGTATATCGCCAAAAAATTCGAGTCCCCGAGCGCGGGCACCGAGGATCTGATCTCCATCGGCACCATCGGGCTGATCAAGGCGGTCAACACCTTTTCCCCCGAGAAAAACATCCGTCTTGCCACCTACGCCTCCCGCTGCATTGAAAATGAGATCCTCATGTTCCTGCGCAAATCCTCCCAGCTCAAAAACGAGGTGAGCATCGACGAGCCGATCAACACCGACTACGACGGAAACGAGCTGCTGATCTGCGATGTTCTCGGCAGCGATCCCGACGAGGTGAACCACCGCATGGAAAACGAGATGGAGCGGCGGCTGGTGCTCGAGGCGGTGTCGCGGCTGAATCCTCGCGAGTGCCGCATCATGGAGCTGCGCTTCGGACTGAACGGCAAAAAGGAACACACACAAAAGCAGGTGGCGGATCAGCTGGGGATCTCGCAGTCCTACATCTCGCGGCTGGAAAAGAAAATCATCCGTCAGCTCAGGGAGGAGCTGGAGCAGGCGGTGTGATCCCGATCGTTGACTGATTCCCTGAAAATCTGTTGCGCAAAAATTCGCTGACAGCTGTTTCGGTTTTTTTCATCAAGGAGCAGTATCATTCCGGATAAAAACAAAGGCGGTGAGCTTCACCGCCTTATCCCGTCACCGGTCAAAAATCTTATTCGTTCATATCATCCGCGAGGGCGGCGGTGGAATCGTCCTGCAGCGACTCGGTGGTCTCCTGCGTGCTTTCGGTGTTGCCGATAACGCCGTCGCTGTCGCTGACCTTGCCGTTTTCCGCCATGCTGCTGACATTTTTGCTCGCGTCCTCCACGGTCTTGGAAACGCCCTTGCCCGCGTCGCTGACGATCTGTCCCGCGCCCGACATGGCGTCGGAGGCAACCTGGGAGGCGGTGGAGGCGGCGTTATTCGCGGCGCCGCAGCCTGTGAGCGCCGCGAGCAGCATTATGGAAACACAGCCAAACGCAAAAATCTTCTTCATTTACATTCATCCTCTGCAAAAAAATGGTGCCGCATTCCGCGACACCGTTAGTATGGACTGTAATGTGGTTATTATTCAGGCGATTTCACCACAACGTGAGGATACGGAATGGTGATGCCGTTTTCGTCAAACGCGCGTTTGACATTTTCTTCCATAAAAAACAAAATCGGGTAGTAATCATCGTGCTTTCCCCAGGTGAACACCGTGATCTCCACGCCGCTGTCGAGGTGCCTGCTGACGTAAACCTTCGGCTCGGGGTCGGTGACGATCAGGTCATTCTGCGCCGCCACGCCCAGAATCACGCTCCTCACCGCGGTGATGTTGTCGTCATAGCTGACGGAGAACACGTTCTTCACCCTGCGCAGCTCTCCCGCCGAGCAGTTGACAACGCTGTTGGAGGTCAGCTTGGAGTTGGGTATCTTGACGATCTTGTTGTCGAAGGTGCGTATCGTGGTGTAAAACATCCGCACGTTGACCACAAAGCCCTCGTAGCCGTCAAATTCGATCAAATCGTCGGCGGTGAAGGGTTTGGTGAACAACAGAACAAAGCCGCTGAAAAAGTTGCTCAGCGTGCTCTGCAGGGCAAAGCTGAGCGCGAGCATCGCCGCGCCGAGCGAGGTGACAAAGGCGTTGATGTCCACGCCCACGACCGCGAGCGCGATCATGATCACGCTGAAATACATCAGTACCTTCACGCAGGAAAACAGGAAGGTCTTGACGGTGTGGTCGAGCCGGGTCTTGAGAATCAGCTTGCGCAGCGCGATCAGAAGGATCCGCGCCGCCGCGATCCCCGCGACGATAAGCACCACAAACAGCAGCAGGTTCCTTGTGTGAACGTGCCGCTGAAAAAATTCATTCACACTGTCCCATGTCATAAGCTCACTCCCCGTCCGTGATAATACGTTCCGATATCAGCTCGCCGTCCTCCCAGACGCGGATGACGACGTTGCCCTGCTCGTCAAAGGATACGCTCTTGCCGCTGCGGACGCCGTTTTCATAACGGCAGACGTCGAGAAACTCTCCCTCGCTGTCAAAGCGCGCGCCGATGCCGTTCGGGACGTTCTGCGTCCATTTGCCTGCGTGGACGGTTCCGTCGCTGCGGCGGAAGCCCATGCCCCTGCCGCTGCGGCTGCCCTCCAGCCAGTCGCCCACGTAGTTGGGGCTGCCGTCCTTGTAGTAGCAGATGCCGAAGCCGCTGCGCTTGTCAAGATGGTACTCCCCGTCGTAGACCGTCACGCCGTCGGGAGAGGCTGTCCTTCCCCTGCCCTCGCGCTGTCCGTTCTCATCCAGCGCGCCGTAGTAAGAATAAACGCCGTTCGGCGTACTGATTCCCATATCCGGCTCCTTTTCCTCCTCCGCCTCGTATTCCTGCTTCGGCTGAGGCGCGGATACCTCGGGAGAAATCTCCCCGGGCGCTTCCTCGGACACAGGCGCGGTTTCTTCGGGCGGAACCTCTTCGGGAACAGGCTCGGCAAGCTCCACGGACTCCGCCGCCCTTTCGCGCTCGGCGTAGCTGGCTACCTCACCGAAGATGCTCTTGTTCGTTTTCTGCGCCTCGAGCAATATGCTTTGGATCCTGTCGTAGGCGGAATACGGTCTCTCTTCTTCCCCGATCTCCTCCGCCACGGGAACGGGCGCCGAGGCGACAGCCGCGATATCCCCGTCCGACAGCGGCGGAGCGTTCCTGAAATCAAGCGGCTCCGGCGCCATATCCGTAAAATCCTCGGGACGGAAATCGAAGCCGCGGCTCCTTCCGCTCTGCACGGGCGCGCTGTCCGTCAGCGAAGGCGCGAACCGCGCGTCATACCACAGCATTCCCGCGTTGGAATACATCAGTGCGGCGCAGCGGACATTCTGCCTCTTCTCGGAAGGATAGAGCCGCGCGACGGTGCGGGAGCCGTCCGCGGCGGTTTTTTCTACTCTCAGCGCGTACAGCCCCTCCGAACGGAAGGGAGATACCACCGCGGTCAGGGAATTGCCGATATCCCTGCCGTAGTATTCGGTGCGCTGCCACAGGTGGTTCCTGTCAAAATAGGCGCGCTTGCAAACCGTGCCGTTGTCGGTGTAGCTGAGCACGCAGTAGGAACCGTCCGCGCCGCGCTTAACCGTCTGACAGGGCTGGCTGCCGCCGCTGATTTTCCACGAAAGCGGCTCTCCCTGCTTCATTTCGCAGCGAAAGCTCAGCTTTCTGCCGTCGAGCGTGATGGAGGTTTTCTCCCTCTGCGGCGCGTGGTTCGCGTTAAAATAGTTCGCCCTCACCCCCGCGAGGGCGTCGTTCTTGAAATCCAGGCGCTCCTCGTCCGCGATCAGGACGGAATATACGATCAGATCTGCGGACAGCTTTTGTAATCTGGAAGGCATCGCTTCTCTTCCTCTCCATAAAAACGCAGGGCGAACAGCGTTCGCCCCGTCATTCATTATTGTTGCATCCATCAATCAAATGGAAATCGTCATCGCAATCTTGTAAAGCTCCTCGTCAAACACACGCGGCATATCAAGCGCCTCCGTGATGTCGAGGTCGGTGATCTTGCCGCCGCGCATCACAACGACACGGTTGCCGATTCCCTTGTCTAGCAGGTCAACCGCCTTGTAGCCCATCTGGCTGGCGACGACTCTGTCGCGGAGCGTCGGAGATCCGCCGCGCTGCACATGACCGAGAATGGTCGCTCTTGCCTCGATGCCGAGCCTCTGCTCCACATACTTGGCGAGGTCGTTCACGCCGCCGACGCCCTCCGCCACAACGATGATGAAGTGCTTCTTGCCCGTTTTCTGGGTGTTGAGAATACGGCTGATAACGTCGCGCTCAATGTTGTACTCCACCTCGGGTACAAGAATGGCGGTCGCGCCTGTCGCGATACCCGTCTGCAGCGCGATATCGCCGCAGCGTCTGCCCATTACCTCCACGATAGAACAGCGGTCGTGGGACTGCGCGGTGTCGCGGATGCGGTCAACCATCTGAAGCGCGGTGTTCATGGCGGTGTCAAAGCCGACCGTGTACTCGGAGCACGCGATGTCATTGTCGATCGTACCCGGTACGCCGATGCAGTTGACGCCCGCGCGGGTGAGCGCTCTCGCGCCGCGGAAGGAGCCGTCGCCGCCGATGACGACAACGCCGCTGATGCCCTTGCTGCGGCAGAACTCAGCCGCCTTCTCCTGCTGTTCCTTCTGTTTGAACTTCTCGCTTCTGGCAGTGTAGAGCTTGGTGCCGCCGTAACCGATGATTTCAGATACGGAACGGAGATTCATCTCCTCGATCTCGCCCTTGAGCAGACCGTTGAAGCCGCGGTAGATACCGTACACCTTCATGCCCTTATTGATGCCCGTGCGGACAACCGAACGGAACGCCGCGTTCATGCCCGGGGCGTCGCCGCCGCTGGTTAATACTGCTATTGATTTCTGTGACATATTGTTACCTCCGGATAAGGATAATTCGCTGCTTTTATTATAATACAATCCGCCCCTCTTTACAAGAGGATTTTTGAAATTTGAAAAAAATTCTTACAAAATTTTACACTTTCCGCACTGTTTTCTTGACATTTCGGAAAAGAGAGTTTATTATTATCAGTGTATGACATACGGAGGAGTTTCAATATGACGAATTTATATCTGGCGATTCCCTGCTATAACGAGGAAGAGGTCCTGCGCGATTCTGCGGGAAAGCTTCTCAAAAAATACGAAACCATGATGGCAGAGCACAAGATCACCTTTGACAGCAAGATCGTGTTCATTGACGACGGCTCCAAGGACAAGACCTGGCAGATCATCGAGGAGCTGCACCGCGAGAACCCGATTTTCCAGGGCATCAAGCTCTCGCGCAACAGAGGCCACCAGAACGCGCTGCTCTGCGGTCTGATGACGCTCAAGGACAGGGCGGACGCGGTGATCTCCATTGACGCCGACCTGCAGGACGACATCAACACCTTCGACGAGATGGTCGCGAAGTTCGAGGACGGCTGCGACGTCGTTTACGGCGTGCGCTCCAAGAGAGAAACCGACACGTTCTTCAAGCGCTTCACCGCTGAGGCGTTCTACAAGATCCTCAACCATATGGGAGCGAAGGTCATCTTTAACCACGCCGACTTCCGCCTGATGAGCAAAAGGGCGCTGGAGGCGTTCTCACTCTACAAGGAAACCAATATTTTCCTGCGCGGCATGGTGCCGCTGGTCGGCTACAAGTCCGACATCGTGACCTATGAGCGCTCCGAGCGTCTCGCGGGCGAGAGCAAATACCCGCTCAAGAAGATGCTCGCGCTGGCGTGGGAGGGCATCACCTCGCTGAGCATCCAGCCCATCCGTGTGATCACCTGGACAGGCATCATTATCTTTATCATCAGCATGATCATGATCATTTATTCGCTGGTCAGTTTCTTCATCGGCGCGACCGTCAGCGGCTGGGCAAGCACCCTCTGCTCCATCTGGGCGCTGGGAGGCCTGCAGCTGCTCGCCATCGGCATCATCGGCGAATACATTGGAAAGATCTACCTCGAAACCAAGAGACGCCCGCGTTTCATTGTGGAAACGTACCTCGATGACTGACAATGACGGTAAGAATGTCAAAAAGGAAAAACTTTGCCCGAATTTTTCGGGCATTTTTTCTGCGATATTCTTGTAAAATCCCGTTTCTTGTGATATGATTCTACTGTATATTCTGTAATTCAGACAAGGAGAAAGCATATGGAAATCAGCAAGCTTGACCGCCGCAACAGCTCTCTCGATATTCTGAGAATTGTGGCGGCGTACACGGTTTTATCCGTTCATTTCTTCCTGCACAACGGCTTCTACAGCGAACCCGTACAGGGAATGGGGCCGATCGAGGGCATTGTGTCCTTCCTCACCACGGGCGACGAAGCCGCCATGCACGGTCCCTGGATGTTCCTCGCGGTGATGATGCGGACGTTCTTCGGCGTCTGCGTGCCGCTGTTCATGATCCTGACAGGCTACCTGATGAGCAAAAAGGAGCTGAAAAAGGGCTACTACAAGGGTGTGCGGAAAACGGTGATCGTCTTTATTCTCGCCACCGTCGTGTGTATGGTCTTTAAGTCCGTTCACGATCTGCCCGCCGCGAAGGAGGCGTTCAATCACGCGGATTTCGAGGCGATGTTCGAGGCGATCGGCGCGACGCGCAAGTATAACCTCATCAACTTCATTTTCGGCACGCTTGACTTCACGGGAGCGAATTACTCCTGGTACATTGAGATGTACATCGGGCTGTTCCTGATCGCCCCCTTCCTCAATCTCGCATATAATAAAGCAGGGAGCCAAAAGAACAAGCGTATCCTGGTTTTCACGTTCATCGGGATTTCCATTCTTCCCACGCTGTTCAACATCTTCAACTTCCAGAGCGCGGACTGGTGGGTCACTCCCACGACAAGCGACGACTTCCAGAAGCTGCTTCCCTCCTTCTGGCTGGGCATCTATCCCATCACCTATTACTTCGTCGGGGCGTATCTCCGCGAATACGGTCTGAAGTGGAGAACACGCACCGTCGCGGCGCTGCTGGTCGTGATCCTCTTCCTGTTCACCGTATTCAACTGGTTCCGCAGCTACGGCGGCGGCTTCAAAACAGGCTCGTACGGCTACTGGTACGGCTTCATGCCATTTGTGCTGTCGGTGCTGTTCTTCGTGCTGATCAGCCGCATCAGAACCGATAACCTACACCCCACCGTCAGGCTGGCGCTGTGGAAGGTGTCCGACCTCGCGCTGGGCATCTATCTGTGCTCCTTCATCTTTGACGAGGTGATCTATGAGGTCCTTAACGTCAATGTCACCGTCATGGTGGACAGAATCCCCTTCTACCTGCTCACCGTTCCGCTCTGCTTTGTGCTGTCCGCACTGCTCTCCTTTGCACTCAACATCATCGCCGACGGTATCGTCAAGCTCTATTACATCATCAAAAAAATCGTGCTCAGGCAGATAGAAAACAACAACGGCTCACAGTGGCAGGATTACCTTTTTATCTCCCTGATGGCGTTCGCGGTGATCTTCTCCTTCTGGAAGGCGCGCTACGGCTTCGGCGGAAACGACGAGGCGTTCTATCTGACAATCCCCCACCGCCTCACGCTGGGCGACTCCCTCTTCGCAAACGAGTGGCACCTCTCACAGATGTCGGGCTTTTTGCTGGTCCCCTTTGTGTGGCTCTACACCGCCGTAACAGGCTCAACGGAGGGCATCATCTTCGCGGCGCGTGTGCTGTATCTGGTGTGCCACGCGGGCGCAGCGGTACTCATCTACACCAAGCTGAGAAAATACGGCTTTTTCTCCGTCATCGCCTGTGTTCTCTACTTCATCTTCACCCCCTTCAACATCATGGCGCTCAGCTACAATACCATGGGACTTGAGCTGCTGCTCGTTTCGGGCGTGCTGCTCGCGACGGCGGACTACACAAAAAAGCTGCAGCTGATTTTCAGCGGTCTCGCGCTCGCGGGAGCCGTGCTCTGCAACCCCTATCTCGCGGTCGTCTGGCTGCTATACGCCGCCTGTGTAGGCGTTCATTACCTGCTCAGAAACAGAGAGATGAAGTTCGCCCTGAAAAGCGAGTTGTTCTCGCTCAGGACCTTCCTGTTCTTCACGGCGGGCGTCGCGGCTCTGGCGGCGGTGTTCCTCATTTTCTGCCTCGTCAAAACAGGCATCGGCGGTATCTTTGAGAACCTGCCCTATATGCTCGACGACCCGGAGCATCCGCACATCACGCTCTGGAACAAGATCCAGTCCTATTTCAGAACCTGCTTCGAGATGAAGCCGCACTTCAGATATGTGCTTTACACCTACGGCGCGATGCTGCTCGCCATGATTTTCGACAGAAATCGCAGACTCCACCGCTCCGTCTATCTCCTCGTTACAAGCGGCTGTGTGGCGGTCAGCCTGATCATGCTGCTTCCCGAGCTCAGCACCTCTACCTACAACTACATCATGCTGCCGTTCTTCTTCTTCGGCGTGACCTCCTATATTCTTCTGGAGAATAAACCGAGGGAGCTGTTCATGGCGGTGTTCATTCCCGGCATCATTTATTCCTTCTGCATCCACATGAGCTCCAATCAGATGATTTTCGGCATTTCAATGGCGATCACCGCCGCCAACACGGCAAGCACGGTTTTCCTCGGCTGCCTGATCCGCGAAATGAGAGAAACGCCCGACAATATCACCTACGCAAGAGCCGTCAGATATCTCAGCTTCTGCGCTGTCGCTGTGGTCGTCCTGCTGCAGGGCGGCGTCCAGCTGACGGCAAAGGCGTTCCATGTGTTCTGGGATTCGGGTCTTGACAGCCTGACCACGGAAATCAGCTCGGGCCCCGCCGCGGGAATCATCACCAACGACGGCAACGCGCAGCAGTATGAGACCGTATACGCGGATATCTCCGACTTTATGAACAAGGAGGAGGGCAATATTCTGCTGCTCACCCCCCGCACCTGGACATATCTGGCGATGGACGGCTTCGGCTACTCCACCTTCTCCGCATGGCTGCCCGACAACACCGACAACACGCTGACGCGGCTGAGAAGCTATTTTGAGCTGAATCCCGATAAGGAGCCACGGTATATCTACATCCCCAAGGATACCAAATTCAACGCGCAGCAGCTTGTGGCGGAAGCGCAGAGCAAGGGCTACACCCTCACCGAAACGACTGAAAGCTATCACCTGGAAATGGCAAAATAATCAAAAAAACAATCTCAAAATTCACAAAAACGGCGGGATGAAGTTGACGGAAAAACTTGTATTTCCCGCCGTTTTATGTTATAGTAGAAATGGTTAGAATAAAATGGGGGCGGAATCCCGTTTTACAACAAAATCCACATGAATAAACTCACTGAAACGGGGGAATCTTTTATGGATATCATGAAATTGTACGAAACCTGGCTGGAAAAAGCAACAGAGGATGCGGATCTGATTGCCGAGCTGAAAAAGATCGAGGGCAACGAAACGGAAATCAACGACAGATTCTACACCTCTCTGAAATTCGGCACAGCGGGACTCAGAGGCGTTATCGGCGCGGGCACCAACAGAATGAATATCTATGTTGTCCGTCAGGCGACACAGGGTCTTGCCAACTATGTTCTCGCGAAGTACGGCAAGGGAGCCGTGGCGATCTCTCACGACAGCCGCATCAAAGCGGATCTCTTTATGAACGAGGCGGCGAAGGTGCTTGCCGCGAACGGCATCAAGGCTTACATCACCACCGAGCTGCAGCCCACTCCTGTTCTCTCCTATCTGGTGCGCTTTTTTGGCTGTCAGGCGGGCATCATGGTAACCGCGAGCCACAACGCCGCCAAGTACAACGGCTACAAGGCTTACGGCGAGGACGGCTGCCAGATGACCGACAACGCAGCGCAGGCTGTTTATGATGAAATCTGCAAGCTCGACATCTTTGAGGACGTCAAGACCATGGACTTCGACGAAGCGGTCGAAAAGGGTCTGATCGAGTATGTGGACGACAGCGTGTATGACTCCTACCTCGAGAAAGTCATGGAGCAGCAGATCAATCCCGGCATCTGCGAGGGCGCTGACCTCAAGGTGGTTTACACGCCTCTTAACGGCTGCGGCAACAAGCTCGTCAGAAAGGTTCTCGCCAAAATCGGCGTCAAGGAAATACACATTGTCAAGGAGCAGGAGCTGCCCGACGGCAACTTTACCACCTGCCCCTATCCCAATCCCGAGATGAAGGAAGCGCTGCAGAAGGGTCTGGAGCTTTGCGAAGAGGTTCAGCCTGACCTGCTGCTCGCGACCGACCCCGACTCCGACAGAGTCGGTATCGCTGTCAAGGACTATGACGGCAGCTACCGCCTGATCACGGGCAACGAGGACGGCGCGATGCTGACCAACTATATTCTCTCCTGCAGGAAAGCAAACGGCACCCTTCCCGAAAAGCCCGTTGTAGTCAAGACCATTGTCACCACTATGCTTGTCAACAAGCTCTGCGAGAAGTACGGCTGCGAGCTGAAAAACGTTCTCACAGGCTTCAAGTATATCGGTGAGGTCATTCTCAACCTCGAAAAGCAGGGTGAGGAGAACCGTTATCTCTTCGGCTTTGAGGAAAGCTACGGCTACCTCGCGGGCACCTATGTCAGAGACAAGGACGCGGTTGTCGCTTCCATGCTTGTCTGCGAGATGGCGGCCTACTATAAGAAGCAGAATAAGAGCCTTGCGGCTGTCATTGACGGACTTTACAAGGAATTCGGTTACTATCTCAACAGAACCGTTTCGTTCGAATTTGAGGGCGCTGAGGGCATGAAAAAGATGGCGGATCTGATGACCGCCGTCAGAGACAAGATCCCTGCCGCGGTCGGCGACTTCAAGGTCATCAAGGTCAGCGACTATCAGCTCAAAACCGAAACCGACCTGCTGACGGGCGCAGTGGAGAAACTCACCCTCCCCACCTCCAATGTTATCGCGCTTCACCTCGAGGGCGGCAACGCAGTCATCATCCGTCCCAGCGGCACAGAGCCGAAGATCAAGCTCTACATCACCGCGGTCGGCGACGGCAAGGAGAACGCGGAGGAAATCTGCTGCGGAATCATCGAAGCGTCAAAGAAGCTTCTCGGTCTGTAAGCTTTCAGCCCTCCGTCAGATCATTCAGATTATTCAGATAAAAATATTTCGGCGGCTCACCGGAGCCGCCGATTTGTTGTTTGTGAAGGAGTATTATTTGATAATAGTATCATTCCGGATCCTGAAATACGGCGCGGCACAGTGCCTTACGTGCCGGCACGCGCTTCCGGACAAAACGAAAGCGGTGGCTACTGCCACCGCCATGTTTTTTGAATTAGAAATCTACTGAGCTCGGTAGAAAGAAACTAACTGTACTTGGGACTCATCTCCGTCAAATGAAGTTTCCGTTGAAAAAACTGAGTATTACATGGGACTAATCTCCGTTCATCAGAATGTTCCGTTCAAAAACTTAAGCATACATGGGACTTATCTCCGTTCGTAAGAATGATCCGTTCAAAAAAACTAACCGCGCATGGGACTTATCTCCTCTTCATCGGTGTGTGTTCATTCGGACTATCCGACAAAAGCTTACGCGTACATGGGAATAATCTCCAATCCTGATTTAGTGGGTCCGTCAGCAAGCGCTGTATGAATTAACTTCTCATTGGCCTTTCCCCGCTGAAAAATCATCATTCCAAAACCGTTCTCTATATTAAGTTGTAATAATCGTCCGTTCAATCCCAATTTTCATTGAGTAAAGATAGCTGTTGTTCCACCCGAGGCAGCCAAACTATATATCAAAATGAAAGTAGGTAGATGGTAGGTAGTTTTACTTAGTGGAGTGGGTTTGACTCGCATTCGAATCAGGTCCTGGTCCCAATCAAAAGATGTTTTATTAACATTAAAATGACCAGCGTTCCGGCTCCGGTGAACAACCAAGGCTCCGTCCCGAATGAAATCGGGAATCATACATTGGGCGGTAAGCTCCGAATGTAATTCATGATCCGGTAGTTGTAAGGAATCTTAGCTTTCATAATTAAGACCTCCTTCTTTCTGTCTTTCGTTTTCCTTTGCCTTATCTTTGTCTATATTATACATACAATTATCAACATTGTCAAGCGTTTTAATAAAATTATTTTAAATTTTATTTTAAAAATAGGACTTGCTATTGCTTATTATCTGTGCTATAATAATAGAGGTGGTTTCTAACATAAACCCGAAAAATCCCTCCCGGCTCAGCGCCGGGAGGGATTTTTTTGTACTGATCCTTGATTAAAACAGCAGTTATTCGGAATTTAACGCAACAGATACTCAAGGAATTCGTCAATGATCAGTATTAGGTCTGCTGCAGCAGGACATCGCTTCTGCCGAGGGCGGCCTTCAGCTCCTCCCCGCGGCAGGAACTGATAATAAAAGCGGACGCGCCGTCGAAACGGAAAACGACGGATTTTGAAAACGGCGTCGGATTTTCAAACTCGGTGATCATCAGACTCGCCCTCGCCTTTTCGAGCACACGAAACGTCGTCATGAAGCCGATACCGCTGCCGCCGCTGTCCGCGTGGGTCGTGGCAGGCTCCTTTCCCAGCCTGTCAAGGGTGGCGATTTCAAACGGTATACCGCTGTCAAAGATGCCGATTTCATAGCAGCCGTTCTTTTCGGAAAGGCTGACGTAGATTTTTCCGTTTTCCTCTCCCTTTGCCTCCACCGCGATAACCGCGTTTTTGATGTGATCGCAGAGGAGCGTCTGCAGCTCGGTACGGGAGAGGTATTTTCCGATGACTTCATCCGCCGCCGCGCTGACGCTGAGACTGAAATCGATCCCGCGGGAGACTGCTTTGGCGTAAAGGCCGTTGATGGCGCCGTCAATCATTAGGTTGCCGGTTGACGGCAGGATCCTGGAAGCGATCTGCTCCTTTGTCATCAGCTCTCCGCGCTCCTCGGCAAACGCTTTCACCTCCCGCAGGAGGTCGTCGCGGAACGCCCGGTCGCCGCTTTGAAAATACGCGTCCACAGCGGCTCCCAGCGACTGCACCAGGTGGTTGTCGCGGTGTACCACCTTCGCGAGATACTCATTGGACTGCCTGAGCTTTTCCAGCTCCTGCTCCTTCTCTGTCAGCAGCTGACGGTAGTGTTCCTCATTGCGCAGCTTCATTCTCTCTCGGTAGTGCGCGGTGATACTGCTGCGGATCCAGAAATAGAACCCCAGACCGGATGTCAGCATAACGATCGCGACGATCAGATAGAATACCATTCGATGCTCCTTTCCATCTGCCTCAATGTTGGCGGTAAAAAAGACAAGACTTGACAGAACCAACCCGAGTCCCAGGTTTTCCCTTCTAAAAAAGAACGAAATGCCCCTGCACAGGCTCTTTATGTGCAGGAACCAGATCGCCGTCAGAAAGGTCAGAGCAAAACAGACGATAAAAACTACGGTGCTCATCCTCTCATAATCCGAAAACGAGAAAAAAGCGGAATACAGGAGGATGACCGTGTAAACCGACAGCACCTTAAAAATATGCATAATCGATACCGATACAAAACCGATTCCCGCCTTGACAAACCTGTCCCGTTTTGCCGCCAGTACGATAAACAGAGACGGCATAAGGTACCACGCAACGGAGGCGAGCGATTGGCTTGTGTCGAAAAGAAGAGCGTAGACAAACGCGCTGAGAATCCCGCACGCGATGCTTTTCAGGATGATCGCGCGGGAAAGCCTTTTGTCAGGATACAAAAAGCGGTAGTAAATGTAGAGCGCGACAAAAAAGAATGCCAAACCTCCTGTCAGATTGGCTCCAAAGGAGGTTTTTTCGCAAGCAAAATAAGAAATGATGTTCATACAGAAAAAACCTTTGCGTTATCACACTGCGCTTTTCACCTTATCGGCATAGTAAAAAATGAACTCCATCAGCGTCGGAACGCCCTTTTCGGAGGATATCGGCGCGGTATAGCATTTTTCCAGCGTTTCGATATCGGTTTTGCGCCACGCGCTGTTGATAGCGTTCTGCATCGCGCGTTCCACGCTCGGGTCTGACTTTTTATATTTTTTCGCTACTTCCGCGCAAATGTAAGTCTGACGCTTGTGGCAAATCATTTCGATCGCGTCGCAGAGATAATCCCGGCCGACAGCTCTGTGGCTGATGCCGACCATGTCAAGCTCCCTGTTGATGGTCTGACGCAGGCGCCGGCGGTAATCCTCCTCGATCTTCTGCTTTGCGGCAGGGTTATCCATCTCCTTCTGCAGGGCAATATCGGGAATTGCCGCAACCATACTGCGCAGAAACCGCATCACCATCGGGACGCTGTAGTCTGACTGCGTTTTCAGGAAGATGTAGTCCGCACCGCAGCGGCGCGCTGCAGCGTGAGTGTATTGGCTGACGTTATTCGTCACCACCGCGATATAAGGGCGCGTTTTCAGCGCCAGCTTTTCGAGTCCCATCAGGTACTCTATTCCGCTGCCCGAACCCTTCTGCAGCTCCAGATCCAACACGACCGCGTTTGGCCGGTATTTCTCCGTAAGCTCCAGCGCTTCGGCGGAATGAGCCGTAATTCCCACCAGATAGACGTCGTCATGCTCCTCGCTGTACTCTCTGTACATTTCGCAGGTGCCCGTGTCATCCTCGATTACGAGCAAGTTGACAATAATGTTCATAAGAATCCCCCCCTGTCCGTACATTATACTACATTTCTCAACGATTTCCAATAGTTTCCAAAGTATTCTTTTAATTTTTTCACTCCGACTTATACGTTAAAATTTGAGAGGTTAGATAAGGGGGATTTTACTATGACATTTGGCGAATACCTTCGCAGCAAACGCAAAATAAGAAATATCCGCATGGTCAAGCTCGCGGAACTGCTGGGGATATCGCCCAGCTATCTTTCCAGTATGGAGAGCGGAAGCCGTTCCGCCCCGTCCTTTGAAACGCTTCGGAAGATGGCGGACCTGCTCGAAATGAACACCAGTGAACGGTACTGTCTCTACGATCTCGCGGCGGAAACCAAAACGCCGCGCACCCTTTCCGATGACCTTAACGAGTACATCTACCGCATTCCCCACCTGCGTGATGTGCTCCGCAGCTCTATGGAGTGCGGTCTCACGGAAAAGGAATGGAACAAAATTGAGGAATTCATCAAAAAGAATTATTTGATATAGTTGCGTTCTCCGATTGATTTACGTTCTCATACACGAAAAAAGCTCCCGTAACATCGGGAGCTTTTTTCGTTTCGTATGTCATACTGATCCTTGATTAAAAAAGTATTAAAACAGCTGTCAGCGAAGTTTTCCGCAGAGAGCGAGAAGTGCGTCAAGCAGTCTGTCCGCCGCCTCTTCCTTGGAAAGCAGGGGCAGATCCGTCACGCCGTCGCCCGTAATCAGTACGAGGTGGTTGGTGTCGGTGCCGAAGCCCGAGCCCGCGTCTCTCAGCGAATTTGCCGCGATAAGGTCGGCGTTTTTCTTCTTCAGCTTGGCGCGGGAGTTTTCGAGCATATTCTCCGTTTCCATAGAGAAGCCGCAGAGAACCTGTCCGTCCCGCTTGTGCTCCCCGAGCCATTTCAAAATATCTGTCGTGCGCTGCAGCGGAACGGAGAGATCGGCGCCGCTGTCGGATTTCTTGATTTTCTCCTGCGCGGTATGCGCGGGTGTATAGTCCGCCACCGCCGCGGTCTTGATGATCATGTCCGCCTCCGCACTGTGTTCCTTCACCGCCTCGAACATCTCCTGCGCGCTCTGCACGCGCACCACCTCCGTAAACGGCGGCGGCGCTATGCTCACGGGGCCGCTGACCAGCGTCACCTCCGCGCCTCGCAGCATCGCCTGCCGCGCGACGGCGTAGCCCATCTTTCCCGTGGAATGGTTGGTGATAAAGCGGACGGGATCGATGCTCTCACGCGTGGGACCCGCGGTGACGAGCACCTTTTTGCCTGCCAAATCCTTCTCCTTTGCAATCTCGCGCAGGATATAGTCGAGCAGCACCTGCTCCGAGGGCATCTTGCCCGTGCCTGTATAGCCGCAGGCGAGGTATCCGTTCTCGGGCGGGATCACCGTCACGCCGTACTCCTCCAGCGTTTGGAGGTTGCGCTGCACAACAGGGTTCGTGAACATATTCACGTTCATGGCGGGAGACACCAGCACGGGGCACTTCATCGCGAGATACGTCGTGCTGAGCATATCGTCTGCGATGCCGTGCGCCATCTTGGCGATGATATTCGCGGACGCGGGCGCGACCAGCATGACGTCCGCCTTGTCGGCGATCGAGACGTGTGCCACATGAAACATGAAATTCCTGTCAAAGGTGTCTGTCATGCACTTGTTTTTGGTGAGTGTCTCAAAGGCGATGGGATTGATAAAATTCGTTGCGTTCTGCGTCATGATGACGTGGACGTCCGCGTGCAGCTTCACCAGGCTGCTCGCGAGGTTGGCGATTTTATAAGCCGCAATGCTGCCCGTTACGCCGAGAACAACGGTTTTTCCTTTTAACATCTTCCCTCACCCTTACATATCGCACAGTCTGCCGTGCTTTTCGTACCGCGTTGTTTTGACGGCGCGGTTTTCTTCGTCTACAAAAACCACCCTTGGGGAATGATCGGCAGCCTCCTCCGCCGTCATCTGCGCATAGCACATGATGATCACCTTATCTCCCACACTGACCTGACGTGCCGCCGCGCCGTTAAGGCAGATCAGTCCGCTTTCGCGTTCGCCCGCGATCACGTAGGTGGTGAAGCGGCTGCCGTTGTTGACATCCACGATCTGCACCTGTTCGTATTCCACGATGCCCGCGGCTTCCATCAGCGCCTCGTCGATGGTGATGCTGCCCACGTAGTCCAGCTCTGCCTGCTTCACCGTAGCGCGGTGGATCTTTCCCTTAAGTAATGTAATATTCATGCGCTCTCCCTTATTCCGCGATAAAGTTGTCGATCAGGCGCGTCTTGCCGATGTAGACGGCGACCGCCGTCAGCACCGGTCCGTCGATCTGATGGCAGATCTCAATGGAATCCCACTTCACCATCTCCACATAGTCGATCCTCGCGAGAGGCTCCGCCTCGATCATGGCGGTCATGGCGGCAAGCACCTTCTCTCCGTCCCGCTCTCCGTCCCTGATCATCTTCTCGCCCGCAAAAACCGCTCTGCTGAGAACGAGAGCCGCCTTTCTCTCCTCAGCGGAAAGATAGGTGTTGCGCGAGCTTTTTGCGAGACCGTCCGCTTCGCGGATGATCGGACAGCCGACTACCTCGAGGTTCATGTTGAGGTCACGCACCATGCGGCGGATCACCGCGAGCTGCTGCGCGTCCTTCTGACCGAAATACGCCCTGTCGGGGGTCACGATATTGAACAGCTTATTGACGACCGTACACACGCCCCTGAAATGGGTGGGTCGGCTCTTGCCGCAAAGCTCCTTTGTCACGCCCGTCATATCGACGAAGGTGGTGAAGCCGTCTCCGTACATCTCCTCCGCCTCGGGGTGGAACACCATCGCCGCGCCCGTGTTCTCACAGAGCGCGCAGTCAGCCTCGAGGTCGCGCGGATAGGTTTCCAGATCCTCATTGGGCGCGAACTGGATCGGGTTGACAAACACGCTGACGACCACCCTGTCGTTCTCCGTGACCGCCCTTTTGATCAGGCTTTGGTGCCCCTCGTGCAGATAGCCCATGGTGGGAACCAGGCCGACGCTCAGTCCCTGCCGCTTCCACTCTCTGACCTGCTCCTTGACTTCCTTTACGGTTCTCGCTAACTTCATGTGCTTGTCCTCCTTACCGCAGCTTCTCAATGATTTCGCTGTCGATCGCGTAGCAGTGCTCCTCCGAGGGAAACGCGCCGCTGCCGACCTCTTCTATATACCGTGCGAACGCCGCCTTCATGACCTCGCCGACATTCGCGAACTTCTTGACAAATTTGGGAGTAAAATCCGCGTACATTCCCAGCATATCCTGATACACCAATACCTGACCGTCGCACGCCGCACCCGCGCCGATACCGATGGTGGGAACCGAAAGGCGCTGCGTGATCAGCTCCGCGAGCTTTGCGGGAACGCCCTCGATGACGACCGCAAAGGCGCCAGCCGACTCCACTGCCGCCGCGTCCGCGAGCAGCTTCCTCGCCGCCGCCTCGGTCTTTCCCTGCACCTTATGTCCGCCGAACACGTTGACGGACTGCGGCGTCAGACCGATATGCGCCACCACGGGGATCCCCGCCGCGACGATTGACCTGATCTGCTCTGCGACCTCGGTGCCGCCCTCGAGCTTCACCGCGTTGGCTCTGGCTTCCTTCATCAGCCTGCCCGCATTGACCACCGCGTCATAGACGCTCGTCTGGTAGGACATGAAGGGCATATCGACCACGACCATTGCGTTTTTCGCGCCGCGCGCGACCGCCGCGCCGTGATGGATCATATCCTCCATGGTGACGGAAACCGTGTCCTCATAGCCGAGCATCACGTTTCCGAGCGAATCGCCCACGAGGATCATATTCACGCCCGCCTCGTCGATCAGATGCGCCGTGGAATAGTCATAGGCGGTCAGCATGGTGATTTTTTTCTTTTCGATTTTTGCCTGCTGCAATGTTAAAACTGTGTTCTTCACGCTTGCTTCTCCTTTACACACATATCTCACATTCTTGCAAAAAATGATGATAAGATATAAGGTATAGCTTCCTCGGAATGCTATCCTTACCGATTATACCACAATTTCGGGGCGTGTCAATGGTGTCCGCCGCCAAGAATCGGGGGAGATCAGCGAATTCTTTCAGCGAAACTGTCCGCCTTTCCGCCGCAAAAAAGCACCGCGAAGAAACGCTCTCCGCGGTACTGTTTCTATTCCGTTGTTATTTCACCGTCACATCGCAGACCTGTTTGATCTCGCCGCAGCTGATGATGATCTGAGCGTTGCCGGCCGCCATGCCGCGGAAGGTCATCGCGAGCGTCTTCTTGTCGATGTGAACGACATCCACCACGTTCGCGTCCGTGATCTCATAATCCACCAGACTCAGATTACTGATGTTTTTCGTGTTGATTTCCAAAATGAACTCCTCGCCCTTGGCAAGAGTAACTGCCTGCTGTGATATGCTAATGGCGGGAGGTCCGCTTCCGTCCTCACCCTTTCCGCTGAGCAGCACCACCAAATCGCTGCCGTTATCGGCATACAGCCCCGCCTTCGGTCCCTGGGCAATCACTCTTCCGTCGGAATAGGGGTGCGCGTCGTCCACGAATATCAGAAGATTGAGTCCCGCCGAGGTAACGGTACTGTCAGCTTCCTCCAACTCCATTCCCATGATATCGGGGATTTTTACAAGACCGTTTTCGGCATTAACAACGAGCGTGACAACCGTTCCCTTTTGTACCGGCTCTCCCTGACGGACGCTCTGCCTGAGTATCGTTCCGGACGACTGCTGACTCTCCTCATCATAGGTGACGGTAAACGCAAGCTCCCTGCTGAGAAGCAGCTTGGCAGCTGTTTCCAGCTTCTCTCCCGTGACATCAGGCATTTCCGTTTTCTCTCTGCCCCCGCTGACAAGGAGGCGAAGAGACGCGCCGTCTGTTACTTCGGCGCCTGCCTCGGGATCCTGGGAAACAACAAGACCCTCGGCAACAGTATCGCTGAGCCCGGTGTTGAATTCTGCCTTCAGTCCGCAGCAGGATAGAAGCTGTTCCGCGCGTTCCTTATCCAACAGTGTCACATCG
>ONSE01000271.1 GCA_900320415.1 uncultured Eubacteriales bacterium | reverse complement strand
TCCCTGCTCAAGCAGCTCGAACAGGCGCTTGTGCGCCGCGTCTCTGCCGGTGAGGATCGTGCCTGTCAGCAAAACGCTGTCGCCCGCCTTCAGGCCGCGGATCGCCTCGTCGGTGATGGGGAGAGTAATTTTCTTTGTCATGCCGCGCCTCCTAAATTTCCGTACTCGCGTGGCGCGCGGCGTGGCAGCAGATATTGACCGCCACGGGCATACCCGCGATGTGGGTGGGTGAGGTTTCGATATTCACGCCGAGGGCGGTGGTGCTGCCGCCGAGACCCGCGGGGCCGAAGCCCATCCTGTTGATTTCTGCAAGGAGCTCGTCCTCCATCGCGGCGTAGCGCTCGTCGGGATGGTGCGTGTCGATCGGGCGGAAGGTCGCCTTCTTGGCAAGCTGGGCGGCTCTCTCAAAGGTGCCGCCGATCCCCACGCCCACCACGATCGGCGGACAGGGGTTGGGGCCTGCCGCGAACACGGTGTCAAGGATAAACTGCTTCACGCCCTCCGCGCCGTAGGACGGAGTGAGCATTTTGACGGCGGACATATTCTCGCTGCCAAAGCCCTTGCCGCCCGCCGTGATGCGGATTTTGTCGCCCTTCACGATTTTGGTATGCAGAATCGCGGGGGTATTGTCCTTCGTGTTCACGCGGTCAAAGACAGGGTCGCTGACCACGCTCTTGCGCAGGAAGCCGTCTCGGTACGCCTGACGCACGCCCTCCTCGACAGCCTCCTCAAAATCGCCGTCCACGCACACCTTGTCGCCGTACTCGATAAAGAGCACCGCCATGCCCGTGTCCTGACAGAGCGGTATCCGCTCCGCCGCCGCGATCTTATCGTTCTCAATGATCTGGGCGAGGACGTTTTTGCCCACGGGCGACGCCTCATTTTCACGAGCCGTCTCGAGGGCGCGGAGAATGTCGCCGCCGATAAAATAGTTGCAGTCCATAAAAAGCCGCTTGACCGCGGAGGTGATTTCCTCCGCCGCGACAGTACGGAATTCCATAACATCTTCCTTTCGGGGTTCAGATAGATATACGATAACATTATAAATTATTTTTCCGACTATTTCAATACAAATAAATTTATGATATAATAAATGAAAACAGACAAAAAACTGTCACATTTATGTGGTAGGATATGGCTGAATCCAAATTGATAAACGGAGCTGAGATATATGCCGAAAATTTTAGTAGTAGACGACGAATTCCGTATTCGTCAGATCATCCGCAAGTACGCCGAATTCGAGGGCTACGAGGTCGCCGAGGCAGTGGACGGTATGCAGGCGATCGAGGTCTGCCGCAAGCAGCGCTTCGACCTGATCATCATGGACGTGATGATGCCCGAACTGGACGGCTTTTCCGCCTGCCGCGAGATCCGCAAGTTCTGCAAAACGCCGATCATCATGCTCTCCGCGAGGGGCGAGGAGTACGACAAGATCCACGGCTTTGAGCTGGGCTCGGACGACTACGTGGTCAAGCCCTTCTCGCCCAAGGAGCTGATGATGCGCGTGGCGGCTGTCATCAAGCGCTCGGGCGGCATGGCGGAGGAAAAGCCGCGCGACGTCTACACCTTCAAGGGACTGGTGATCGACTTTTCCGCGCGTATCGTCACCGTTGACGGCGCGCGCGTTGAAATGACGCCCAAGGAATACGAGCTGCTCTTCTACATGGTGCGCAACAAGGGACTTGCCCTCACGCGCGAGAGCCTCATCAGCGAGGTGTGGGGCTACGACTTCTTCGGAGACGAGCGCACCCTCGACACGCACATCAAGCTGCTGCGCAAGAGTCTCGGCGCGTACAGCAAGTGCATCGTGACACTGAGAGGAGTGGGATACCGCTTTGAAGAGGTTAGCTGAGATCAAGGGCGGGCTGACGCTGCACTTCAAGCTGCTGTGCTACTTTCTGGTGTTCGGCGCGATCATCCTCGTGGTGCTGTGGGTGTTCCAGAGCTTTCTGCTCAAGCCCTACTACACCGCCAAAAAATCCAACATCGTTGAAAAAAGCGCGGCGCGCATCGTCAGGGCGATCGAACAGAATAAAAACATCTGGACGACGGTGGACAATGTGGCGAGCTACAACTCGCTGACGGTATATCTTTACGACACCGAGTCGGTGATGGGCTTCACCACGCCGATCTACGAGATCAACTACGACAACCCCGCCGCGCAGCTCACCATTGAGCCGCACGAGGTATACTCCTACTACCGCTACGCCAAGAACGGCGACGGCACCTATATGTGCGTGGACTCCAACTCGCTCGACGATATCGCGCGCCAGAAGCTGGAGCGTCTGCGCAAGGCGTTCACGGGCGCGACCTCCGACAGCACCCCCGAGGTACACTACCGTTCGGGGGCGACAAACAACGTGGAGAACATGGTATACGCGGCTGTGGCAAGCCGCTCGGAGGGCGACGAGATGTTTGTGCTCGTCACCTCCTCCATCACGCCGCTGAGCAACACACTCGCCATCATGCAGGGACAGCTTCTCTGGGTCTCGGTGGTGTTCGTCATACTCGCGCTGTTATTCTCGCTCTACGCGAGCCGCCGCATCGCGCGGCCGATTTCCAAGACCAACAGCGCCGCCAAGGAGCTAGCGAAAAAGAACTATTCGGTGGAATTTGACGCGAAGGGCTACCTCGAGGTCAAGGAGCTCAACGACACCCTCAACTACGCCAAGACCGAGCTTGCCGCCACCGAAAAGCTGCAGCGGGAGCTGATCGCGAACATCTCGCACGACCTGCGCACGCCGCTGACGATGATCACGGGCTACGGCGAGGTCATGCGCGACCTGCCGGGTGAAAACACGCCCGAAAACATCCAGATCATCATCGACGAGGCGACGCGCCTTTCCACCCTCGTCAACGATCTGCTCGATCTCTCGAAGCTGCAGTCGGGCGCGCTGCAGGCGGAGAAAAAAGAATTCTGCCTGACCGACAGCGTGCGCGATATCTTCACGCGGTACGCCAAGCTGGTAGAGCAGGACGGCTACAACATTATTTTCGAGGCGTACGAGAACGTCTACATCAACGCAGACGAGCTGCGGATCTCACAGGTCATCTACAACCTCGTCAACAACGCGGTCAACCATGTAGGCGAGGACAAAACCGTCATCGTCACGCAAAAGCCGCAGAAGGGCGGAAAGGTGCGCATCGAGGTGACAGACCACGGCGAGGGGATCCCTGCCGACAAGCTGGAATACATCTGGGAACGCTATTACAAGGTGGACAAGGAGCACAAACGCGGCGTCATCGGCTCGGGACTGGGACTCTCGATCGTCAAGAGCATTCTCGACGCCCACAACGCGCACTACGGCGTGCGCTCCGCCCTCGGCAAGGGCAGCACCTTCTGGTTTGAGATCGCCGCCACACGCATTGAAAAGACTAACTTGTAGGAGCACGAGCGCAAAAATAAGGACCGGCTGAAAAACCGGTCCTTTGTTATATACAGACAATCAGTTTGCGTTGTAGGAGTAGTTGGGCGCTTCCTTGGTGATCTGGATGTCGTGCGGATGGCTCTCTCTGAGACCCGCGCCCGAGATGTGAACGAACTGCGCCTTTTCATGGAGCTGAGCGATGCTCGCGCATCCCGTGTAGCCCATGCCTGCCTTCAGGCCGCCCATGAGCTGATAGATGGTGTCGGAGAGCATTCCCTTGTAGGGGACGCGTCCCTCGACGCCCTCGGGCACGAACTTTCTGTTGCTCGCCTGGAAATAGCGGTCGGCGCTGCCCTTGCCCATCGCGCCGAGGCTGCCCATGCCGCGGTATACCTTGAACTGTCTGCCCTGATAGATTTCCTTCTCTCCGGGGCTTTCCTCACAGCCTGCC